>JALVCY010000055.1 GCA_027009605.1 Saprospiraceae bacterium | reverse complement strand
ATTGAGTGCATTTCAACCTAAACAGATTTCTTTTTTCTTAGTGTAGTCTTAGTGTATTCTAAAGTGGCCTTAGTGGTAAGGAAAACGCATGAACTACCCCTTAATAGTACAAAATTGAGCCCGAGAGTGCGATAAGGGGCTGATTATCATCTAGTTATAATTAATGATTCTTTTTTCTTACAATCAAGATTTATTCTAATTTTTTATGTTAAATCAGTTTGTTATTTATCGAAATATAGGGGACAAAACCCGACTGCGCCCGTTTTGTTTTTAGTTGAAGAAGTTGATTTGCTCGCAAGCTTCGCTAGTAGTTGAATAAGTTGAGATGCTCGCCTTTGGGGGCGCTGGATTTAGATGCTCGTGGTTTGGTTCGCTGGCTTGGTTGCAAATTCCGGGAGACAACTTATCATTTGGGCTTTGTGCGGATAGAGGGGAAGGCTGCACGGAAACTTTTATAGTAAGTCTTACTAAGGCTTATTTCCTTTGTGAAGTCTTCGTGTTTTAGGATGACACTATCTGTTTTGTAGCTGTGAATGTATTCGGGGTTGATGGCGAAGCTGTCGTGTGTGCGGAATAATTGGCCATTGGTCTGGGCTAAAAAGTTAGATAGATTGGTTTTTACAATTAATTTTTCTTTGTTTAGCAAGCATAAGTAGGTCTCCATGTGTGCTGCTTGCGCATAAAAAATATCTTCGATTTTGATTCGAATTTTTTGTCCGTCCACATTCAAGAAAATTGAAGGGGTGATTTGAGTTTGCGGAAGGGGTTTGGTAAAAGCCATTTTGATGGCCATCAGGATTTGCTCGTTGTGATAAGGTTTGGTGACGAATCCGGTGGGTTGAGTTGTTTGGGCTTGGTCAACGATGGCAGCTGCTTTATGTTTAGCGCTCAGATAGAGATGTCTGGTGGGCTTGATTTGCATCAATTCTGCGGCTAACTCGATGCCATTGAGTGGACTGCCCTTGAGCTCAATGTCAAATAAAATAAGGTCAATCCGATGCAGGGCAAAAAGGTCTTTTGCTTGGTCACTGTTATGAGCGATAAAGGCTGAATAGTCGTTTGCTTCCAGTAATTCTTTGATGTTTTCTGCGGTGATTCGTTCGTCTTCTACGATTAGGATGTTCATGATTCGTTGGTTTGGTATGGAAATTTAAGCTCAAAAATAAAGCCTTCGCGGCTGTAGGCCTTGACTTGCCCTTTTAATTGTTGGGACAGAAGATTGATCATTTTCATCCCAAAGGATTGGGTAGAAAATATATCTTGACCTTGGAGCAATCCAACGCCATTATCCTTATAGTAAAGCTTAATGTTTGAGCCACTAGCTTGAATGTCAATGGTTATTAAGGGAGCAACTTGGTGAGCAAAACCATGCTTTATTGAATTGGTGATGAGTTCATTGACAATAATGCCTAAACTTAGAACATGTTGGGGGTTGAGTTCCAGTTGTTTGTTTGTATTATTTTGGAAAAGGATACTTTTTTCCGCAAGGTCGAAAATAGTGCGAGCCGAATCAATAATATTGTCGATAAATTGCCGGATATTGACTTTTTGGTCTTCTTTGCTTTGTAGCAGGAGGTTATCAAGATTGGCAAAAGCCATGACTCTACCATAATTTTCTTCCAATAATTTTTTGGATTCGGGGTGATTCGTTCTACGACTTTGCATGCTAAGAATACCGGCCAAAAGGGAAAGGTTATTTTTATTTCGATGATGAATGTCGGCATTCAATTGTAGAATGTGCTGGTTTTGGGCTTCTAGCTTTTGGTTGTATTGCAAAAGTTGTTGGTTCATTTGATCCAATTCACGATTGTGAGCGTCTTTTTGTTTCTTTTGTCGAAAGACTAAGCCTAAAAAGAGCAGGGCAAGTGCGGAAATACCGGTGAGGCCGGCAATTGTCCATTTTTGCCGGATGGCCATTTCATTTTTTAGTTTCAATTTTTGGTTTTGGAGCTCGATTTGGGCATCCTTTTTTTCAGTTTCGTATTTGAGGATGAGGCCGATGGTTTGGTTCTGAGCGATGAGGTCGGATAGGCTATCTTGACGGGCATTGAGTAGGTTGAAGTCATTGGCAATTATGGGATTTATTTCTTTTAATCGAATGTACAATTCCAATTTTTGGATGGAGACAAGGTCTTGCAAATAATCTTGTTGATTGATGCCCATCGGCTTGATTTGGCGGAGTAGCTTTAGAGCTTGCGCCAATTCTCCTTTTTCCGCAAGGAGGCTAACTTCAAGAAATTGGAGTTGGCGAGCATATTTCAAATCGTTATTGGTCAGATTTTTCTTTTTGGCTTGCGCTAAAAAATAAGCTGCTTTTTTGAGTTGGTGCTTTTTTAAGAAAATCTTTGCTCTTAGGTAGGTTATTTTTAAATCATCATTGGGGCTTAGCCCCCGGGCTTTCTCCGTGGCATCACAGTAATAAAGAGCAGAATCTAGCTCCATCTTATCCAAAAACGTGTGGGCAATATTTGAAACGACCATGGCGCTATCCATATCAATATAAGGATCTTGCAATGCTTTTTTAAAGTAAGAAATGGAAGCGTCATAGTTTTTCAATTCATCAAGATAAAAACCCAAAGAGTTTTTTAGTGCAAACGAAATGTAAACTAAAAGACTATCCGGACGTTGAAGCAAGTCAATGATGATTTCTGCAGCAATAGCTGTATTTTTTTCATTGGCGTAAGAACGAGCAAGAAGATAACGAGCCAAGATGTAGGCTCTTTTTTGGTCTAGGGTAGTGGTGTCAAAATCATTACAGAGTTGGGTCATCAGGGGGATGATGCCTTTTTGGTTATTTTGGGCGAGCAAAGAGTAGTAGTTGAGTTGTATTTCATTTAGCCTGCTGCGAGGGACTTTTTTTGCTTTGGAGAGCGCCAGTTCATAATTTTTTTTGCTTTCAGTAAAGTTATTGAAGCCATGCAAAATCATGGCCTTTTGCCAGTAGTAGTAGTAAGCGCCTTCCGTGTCTAGGTGTTTGTCTTCATTTAATTCGATGGCTAGGTTAATATATTTTAGGGCGCTATCCAGCTGACGCG
Organism: Saprospiraceae bacterium; assembly: GCA_027009605.1. Taxonomy (GTDB): domain Bacteria; phylum Bacteroidota; class Bacteroidia; order Chitinophagales; family Saprospiraceae; genus HyVt-613. The sequence continues at coordinate 14,469 of JALVCY010000055.1, read as the reverse complement.
CAGATAGGTATTTGTAGGCTAAGTCCTTGTGTATCAATAGTTTTTGTTGATTATTGTCTGAGTATTGAAGGTTCTTTTTTAGGATGGAGATACTATCTTTATCTGTTTGTTGAGCCAAGCCTAATCCACTAAAAGTAAATACCAACAGGAAAGTAAAAATATAAATAAGTAAGCAATTTCTCATAGCTTGTTCATTTGGCATAATTAGTTACAGACACAGAGCGAACTGCTTGGCAAAAGCCGGTTCATTCTGTGCATAAGCCTTCGGAGATACTAGGGACGTTACTGAAAACCAATTGCCGGTAATTAGGGCGGGCTAGCCCATGATTGACCGAGCATTCGAGTTGGTGATACAGCATTGGGCTGTCCTTCTCCGTCGCTTATGAATAAAATTTTTAATCATAGTGTAGAATAACTAGGACAAAGATACAAGAATTATTGATTATTGAGAATACTATAATGAAAAATTAGAGTAACTGTTTAGGTGTTCCTATTATCTATTAGGTTGAAAAATAAAAAAGCCCCATCCAAAAGGATGGGGCTCGTATTTCAAAAATCAATAACTCAATCCCAACCCGGATTTTGAGTTAGGTTCTTATTGAGAGTCAACTGGTCGGCGGGTATGGGCTCCCAATATTTACGATCATCCCAAGGCGTTCTTCTATCGCCGGGCTCTTGCGCATAAAGATGCCCTTCAGCATCTTTTAAGACGGTGATACTTGAAGCAAAAGGAACTGTAGGAGCGACCTTAACACCGTAAAAACTGTTGTCCGCATCGTAATAAGACCCTTTGGCCCAACGAAGCAAATCCCATTTTCTGAAAGGTTCGAGCATCAATTCTACTCTCCGCTCCCTTCTAATCTCCCAAAGCAGTGCATCTACGCTAGGGTCACGGTCGTCGGCATCAAAACCAACATTCATGGACAATGGAGCCACCCCGGCTCTAGCTCTCAAAAGATTGATGCTATTATCCAAGTCTGCTTGTGTGATGCTTCCTAGTTCTGCTTTTGCTTCCGCAAAATTTAAAAGAACTTCGCCTAATCTAAAAATGGGTGCATCTGTAGTCGCTTCTACCCCTTGCTTGGGTGCGTGAACAGTCAAGTCATAGTCGGCATATTTAATCGGGGAGAACATAGGAATTCCCTTACTAAATGGAGCCACTAAACGAGTGGTGTCAATAATTTGAGACATTCTGCCGTCGCGTCCGTTGGCAATACCTACATTCACTTGAATGGCATTGTCTGCTGTCGTAATGGTATCAGTAGTGTTAAAAGTCCATTCGGTATAGCCAGGATGTGCCGCCCCATCATAATGAATCGGCTTACCATCCGCCATCAAGAAAGAAGAAACAGCCGAGTTGGAAAATCCAAAAAACGGCTCTTGAAAAATGAAACTCGGAATAGGGTGTTTCATATTCTCATTGTACTTCTTCATCAAGATAACTTCCGGATTAGAAGACAAATCTTCACTATAGAATAGCGCAGAATAGCTATCACTTAAGCTAAAATTAGCATTCATCAACTCCGTAGAAGCCGCAACACTTTCATTCAACAGCTTATTGACATCTGCTCCGGCCACATTATGATACTTAAACGTAGTCGCTGCAGACAGACACACTCTGGATTTTAGGGCTAAAGCCGTCCATTTGGTCACTTTGGTTTTGTCATAGCTGTCCGGTAAGTGAGCAATTGCAAAATCAAGGTCGGCAACAATGTTGTTGACTACATCTACCATAGGCGTACGTGCGGCAAATAGGGCATGCTCATCATCCGGATCCACAGGCTTGTCATAGAAAGGCACATCGCCATATCTTCTTACCTTATCCCAGTAAAGTAATGCGCGGAAAAAACGACCGACACCCACGTATTTGTCCTGAATTGTAGCGTCTAATGATGCTTTTTGAGTTTCGGTAATCAGCACATTGGCCTTACGAATATTAGACCAGCCCCAATGGGAACCGGAAACCGTTGCCGGCACTGTGGTAGGAAAGTCCAATTCCAATCTTTGGTCTAAACCAATAACATCATCATTATTTACGGAAAAGAAATGATCACCACCAAAAAAGCCACCATTTCCATAGCCTTTGAAGTTCTCGTATAGTCCATAAGAAAAGGACTCTAAGTTGGATTCACTCGTCCAAAAATTGTCGTTAGTGAATTCTGTTTCGGGTTCAACTTCTAAATAATCCTTACAACCACTTACGGCGATGAAGACCATTAGAATCGTGAACAGATATATGATTTTTTTCATGATTTTAAAGTGTTAATTGTAAGCCAAAAGAAAAGCTCTTTGTTTGTGGCAACTGCGTACCATAAAAAGATAAAGAGCCATAATAATTGATGGTTGATTCCGGATCCACCGGCGTAAAGTTCTTAGACCAAGTCGCCAAATTATACGCTGCAAAATACACTCTCATCTTGTTGATGTAGAATTTTTGCGTCATTCGTGTAGGAAGTGTATAACCAAAGCTCAACTCCTTCAAACGCAAATAAGCTAGATTTTGCAAGTATTTGGTTTGTGGAACGTAGTTGTTTTTTCCATACATCAGCATCTTGCCGCCATTCAATAAGCGTCCGATATTCTTGGTATTTGGCAAATAAGAACCGGCATTGGAAGCAAAAGGTCTTGGATAAAAAGCATCCGTATTGTCTTCTTTCCAGTAGTCGGTCTGATAATCATACAAAACATCGTAGTGATAGCTGGCCAAAGCGACATTACCGATACCCCAATAATCTCTCTTGCCTACTCCTTGTAACAATCCACCCAAATCGAAGCCTTTAAAGTTGACTCCGGTACGGATACTATACTCGTACCTAGGTGTGGTATTACCAATCACCTTCAAATCTCCGTGATCTTTTAACGTAAAGGAGCCTTTGTCCACCTTACCGTCACCATTCAAGTCTTTATATTTGACATCACCCGGGCCGATATTAAATCCGGAACTATACATATTTGGATCCTGAACCGGAATGTTGTCCTTCAAATCTCCATTGGAGTCAAAATCATCCGCTTGAAGCAGCCTGTCCGTCTCAAAGCCCCAAATATCTCCCAATTTCATGCCTTCGTAAAAATCGGATAAGATACCGGATTCGTTGCTCCATTTGGTGATTTTGGCCTGTGCATCTGCTAAGACTCCTGTCACATAAAAATCAAAGTCTTTGGTAAACTTATGTCTGAAGCTCATGGTGGCTTCCCAACCTTTAGTAGTCATTTCTCCGGCATTGACTTTAGGTACAGATGAACCTAACACCGCAGGACGCTGCTCACCGGGAACCAACATGTTCTTATTCTTTCTGGTAAAGATATCAAACATAATGTCGATTTGGTTATGAAATAAGCCCATATCCACACCGAAGTCCACTGTTTGAATTTTTTCCCAAGTCAAAGAAGAAGAAACTACAGTAGGATTTCCAAAGGTTTTTTCCAGCTGACTGTTTGTAATCCATTTGGCATCTCGATTCGAGAGTGTGGATAAAAACAGGAAGTTACTGATGTCTTGATAACCGTTTTGACCCCAAGAAGCTCTTAATTTTAAATTAGAGACCTTGATTCTATCCAAAAAGTCTTTCGCAAAATCTTCTTCTGTCACACGGTATCCTACAGAACCGGAAGGGAAAAAGGCAAATCTGTCACCTTTCGGAAATTTAGTAGAACCATCCATTCTTCCATTCAATTCCAAGAGCAACTTATCTTTGTAATTATAGTTCACTCTGGAGAAAAATCCCAATACTCTCCAACGGGATTTAAAATTATTGGCGGATGCATCACCCACCGCTGTAGCCAACTCCGGCAAATTAGGGTCTAACAAAAACGGTCTGCTGGCGAGCAAATAAGAGTAATCGTTTTGCTCTATGTTGGTACCACCCAAGATGGAGAAGGTGTGATTTTCCAATCTGGTGTTAGTATAATTTGCGAAAGCATTAAAAGAGTATAACTTATTCTTCCGAAATGTATAACTAGTTTTGTTGCGAGATGTAGAACCGGAATAATACAACGGGTCATATTTGGGCGGATTTCCACTACTCCACCAATTAATCATTGGTACTGCGCCACCTTTTTGATGAAATTCATTGTCTCCCTTCGAGTAAGAGAAATTAGTCGTAAAATTCAAATCTTGGTGGTCTCTCTTAAAAATATCCGTCACCAATTCGATGGTATTTCGAGAGTAATCTCTATCCGTTACATTCCTGTTGGCATTTCTTAAAAAACCAATCGGACTAATAAAGCTAGTGCCTTTAGGTGCCCCAAAATAAGTACCATCAGAAACTCCATAAGCAAAGTTATTAGGCCATCTCAAGGCATAGAACAATTCCCCCAAGCGGGAACCGGCTCTATAACTAAACGGCTCTTCGTACTTACTCTTAGTCAAGATGTTCCGGAAGTTTAAGGTGGCCCAGTCGGTTAGTTTGGCAGAGATGTTCGCATTAAGTGTTCTTTTGACGAAAGTCTCTGTATTGACCCTATACAAACCATCTTTGGCATTATTGGCCAGAGAGATGTTGTAGCTAACCTTATCATTACCACCACTAATGGATAAGTTATGGGTGCTGGAAGGTGCATTTTTGTTCAAAATCTGACCAAAAACATCCCAACTTCTATAACCATAAAACTGACCGTTGATGACTTCAAAGTCACGACCTTCTTTCATGGTTTCATCACTAAGGCTACTACCGAGATAGCCATAATCCTTTTCCCATTGGATACTTTTGTCTCTCCAGTCTTGTCCGCCCATGCCAAAAGCAAATGGTGCCCCCCCATTATTACGTGCTTTGGCGGTATGAATGGCATCCATCAAAGGCTCCATGTGTGCATGCTTGATGTTCCAAATTGGAGTAGAATAGGCAAAGTTATTAGAATAAGTGACCACGGTCTTACCGGCCTTTCCTTTTTTGGTGGTAATCAAAATCACCCCAAAAGCCGCCCGTACTCCATAAATAGACGCCGAAGCGGCATCCTTCAATACAGAAACGGATTCTATAGATTCCGGGTTTAGGTCAGACAACCGACCTTCGACCCCATCAATCAGCACTAACGGGTCACTAGGACCATTGATAGAACCATAGCCCCTAAGTTTGAGAACGGCGTCTTGGTTTAGTTTACCGGTAGAGTGGGTAATCGTCAAGCCGGGTACGACCCCTTTCAAGCTTCTACCAACATCAGCAATTGGCTTGGCATCCAACGTTTTGGCTACATCTACAGTAGAAACCGCACCGGTTAGGTTTTCCCTTTTTTGGGTACCATAACCGACGACAACGACTTCTTCCAGACCGATAAGATCCGGAGCCAACGCTACATCAATTACATTTTGGTCTCCAACGACCACTTCTTGAGTAATATAACCAATGTACGAAAACACCAAAACCGACTCATTAGAAGGCACTTGCAAGCTGTAGTGTCCATCAATGTCGGTTACGGTTCCCGTATTGGTTCCTTTGACCAGAACGGTTACCCCGGGGAGAGTTTCTGCTACGCTTTGGTCTGTTACCGTGCCGCTGATGGTTTTGCTCTGGGCAAATCCATATTGGGCACTAATCATCAACAGAAGGATGATTAATAATGCGTAATTTCTTTTCATTAGAAAAAGATTTAGAAATTTAAAAAAAAATGTGGGTTTGGATTTACACTCCATTTGATACAAGCCCCTGTCTAGGGGGAGAAATTGACTAGTTTTTGCTTCATTTAGGTTTGTTTAAAGTGAAAAAAAATTAGTAACAGGTTGGTTACTAAAATGAGCCTACAAGTTACTTCATAAAGTCCTAAGTACCAAAACTTTGGAAGCTAAAATACATCATTATTTTTTTTGGGGGTATTTTTCTTGGAATTTCCAAAAACATTTGTACCTTGTGATTTTGTTTATATTGTAATTGAATTGTATTTTTTGAATTCAACTAGATTTTTGCAAATGGTGTCCTGCGAAGGACATAAGCATCCCATGTTTTCTATTTTTTTCGTAAATTGGACTCCGTAAGCTAGGCATCGTCCTAGCAATATTCCATTCCTGAAAAAAAACAATCGTGAAAGAACCGCAAGAAAGACCCCGATGTCCCCATTGTCATAGCGAAGTGTCCGACTCCTTTTGCGCCCATTGTGGGCTTCCGCAAAAAGTAACTGAAATAAATGGGCAATATCTCTTATCCGAAATAGGGAGCGTTTTAAATTTTGATAAAGGGATATTTTTTACCGTAAGGGAATTGTTATTGCGCCCGGGATTAAGTATTCGGAAGTTTATTTTAGAAGATCGAAAGCGATTGGTCAAGCCTATCTTTTTTATTATTGTTTGCTCCTTGGTCTATAGTTTGATGCAGCGTTGGTTGCACTTTGAAGATGGGTATATTGGTGCCGGTCTGAAGGAAGCTTCGGCGGTGACTACTCTTATTACGTGGGTTTCCCAAAACTATGGCTATGCTAATATCCTGATGGCTGTTGTTTTGGCTTTTTGGATTCATATTTTCTTCCGAAAATATGGCTTCAACTTCTTTGAAATCCTAGTGCTATTGAGTTATGTGATGGGGATTGGGATGTTGATGTTTGCGGTGTTGGGTGCTTTGGATAGTTTGACGGGGCGCAAGGTGTTGGATACGGGGTCAATGCTGGTATTTTTGTACATTTCTTGGGCCATCGGTTCGTTTTTTGATAAAGCCAAAAAAATTAATTATGTTAAAGCCTTTGTAAGTTATTTTTTAGGCATGTTTACCTTTATGTTTTTGGTTATTGGGGTGGGGCTTTTGGTGGATTGGTTGAATTGGTCGTAGGGGGCATCCTTGTGATGCCCCCTACGATTAGCTATGATGTCTAGTTTTTTGGAGTAAACTGAACTAATTACCTTCAATTGCCTGTGGCGCAAATTCGCTTCGCTCTTTGCTATATCTTGGAACTGATCCCGACAGTTGGTCGGGACAAGGCCGTTAAGGGGACATAAAAAAAAGCGATACCCGAAAGGGCATCGCTTTTTTATTTAGCGAAAGCAAAGACTATTCGCCGTGAAGCTTAGCTTTTTTCGCAAGAAGCTCTTCTTCCGTTTCGACGTGATCTTCATCAGGAACACAGCAATCAACGGGACAAACCGCTGCACACTGTGGCTCATCATGAAAACCTTTACATTCTGTACATTTATCCGCTACAATGTAGTAGAACTCATCAGATAGTGGTTCATGCTTTTCATCGTCATCCAAGGCAGTACCGTCTGCCATAGACCACTCTTCATCCGGTTCGTAAATTGCATTGTTCGGACATTCAGAGATACAGGCATCGCAGTTGATGCAGTCGTCTGTTATTTTTATGGCCATTTTCTTAAATTTTTAGTGTGTAATACATTTGCAAACGCAAGGTTAGGTGATTTGTTTGAAAAGAAAAAATATGAACAAAATTTGTTTTGTATTTAGAATTTGTCTAAATTGCGTATATAGTGACAAAAAGCCCGGTAAAAGTGGATTTATTTGATTTTTATCCTAATTTTGCCGTGCTTTTGTAGGGAAATTCCGTACAATCATCATCGAGCAGATCGACCATTTTTTTTTCGCTTACATTATGCCTGTTTGTCCTGCATAATAGGCTGATAGACAAAATCTTATATCATGAGTAATCATTTTTCTCACAAGTCTTCCAGTGAACTGGATTCCGTGGTCATCCGTTTTACGGGTGATTCAGGGGACGGAATGCAGTTGACCGGGACTCAATTTGCGGATACTTCAGCCCTTATGGGAAACGATATCGCAACCTTTCCTAACTATCCTTCCGAGATTAGAGCCCCCCAAGGGAGCTTATTTGGAGTCTCGGGCTTTCAGGTGCAGGTGTCCAATCAGGATATTGCCACTCCCGGGGATGAGTTGGATATGTTAGTCGCTATGAATCCGGCTGCTTTAAAGACCAATTTGCAGGATTTAGCGCCCGGCAAAATGCTTTTGGTGGATACGGATGCCTTTACAGGCAAAAATCTTAAAAAAGCCGGCTACACCACCAACCCTTTAGAAGATGGTAGCTTGGATGCTTACCGGGTGATTGCAGCACCCATTACGAGCAAAACGAAAGCCGCACTCCTAGACTTGGGAATGGACAATAAATCCATGGATCGAAGTAAGAATATGTTTACTTTGGGGATGATTTATTGGATTTATGGGAGAAGCATGGATCATACCATTGAATTTTTCAAAAAGAAATTTAAAAAGAGGCCGATTGTCATCGAAGCTAATACTCGGGCGTTGAAGGCCGGTAATGTCTATGCAGAAAATTTGGAGCTGATTGCGACCACTTATCAAGTCCGTCCGGCCAAATTGAAAAAAGGCAAGTACCGTATTATTATGGGCAACCAAGCCACGGCTTGGGGATTCATTGCGGCAGCGAAGAAAGCGAAAAAAGAGCTTTTCTTGGGATCTTATCCTATTACACCGGCTTCTGATATTTTACACGAATTAGTGAAGCATCCGGAGTTTAGGGTCAAATCTTTCCAAGCGGAAGACGAGATTGCCGGTGTCGCTTCTACGATTGGGGCTTCTTTTGCCGGTGACTTGGCCATCACAACGACTTCCGGCCCGGGGCTTGCGCTAAAAGGGGAAGCCATCGGACTCGCAATGATGACTGAGATGCCTATGGTGATTGTGGATGTTCAGCGGGGTGGACCTTCGACCGGTCTTCCGACAAAAACAGAACAGTCTGACTTATTGCAAGCTTTGTATGGACGGAATGGAGAAAGTCCGGTCATTGTGGTAGCGGCTAATTCACCGTCTCATTGTTTTGATATGGCTTTTGAAGCGTCTCGTTTGGCTTTGGAGCACATGACTCCGGTGATTTTGATGACAGATGGGTACATCGCTAATGGCTCTGAGCCTTGGTTGATCAAAAAATTAGCAGACTTACCCGATATTAAGCCGCATATAGCCAAGAATCCGGAAGGTTGGACACCTTATACCAGAGATAAAGACACATTGGCTCGCGAATGGGCTTATCCGGGTATGACTGGATTTGAACATCGCATAGGCGGTCTGGAAAAGCATATAGAAACCGGTAATGTCAATATGCAGCCATTGAACCACGAAGAAATGGTCAAGCTAAGAGCTGAAAAAGTAAGACGTGTCGCCAATGATATTCCGGATTTGAAAGTGGAAGGCGCTCAAGAAGGTGACTTGTTGGTCGTCGGATGGGGCGGTACTTACGGTGCCTTGCACATGGCCGTACAAAGTGCCTTCGGACATGGCAAAAAAGTGGGCTTGGCTCATTTTAATTATATCAATCCATTACCGGCTAATACAGCAGAAGTTCTTGGTAAATTTAAGAAAATTGTTGTTTGTGAATTGAATGAAGGGCAGATGCATAGGGTACTGCTTATGGAGCATCCCGGCCATAACTACTTCAAATACAACAAAGTACAAGGCTTGCCATTTACAATTCAGGAATTAATGGATCGGTTTGACCAAGTGATGGCATCTGAGAAAATCGTAACCGCATAAGGCTCACCCATAAAAAATTAAGAAAATGACAGACGTCAAAAAATATACATTTAAAGATTTTGCCAGTGATCAAGAAGTACGTTGGTGTCCTGGTTGTGATGATTACGTTATCTTGCGTGCCGTTCAAAAGGCCTTGCCGGAGATTGGTCGTAAAAAAGAAGATATCGTCTTTATTTCCGGTATCGGTTGTTCATCACGTTTTCCTTACTATATGAATACGTTTGGTATTCATGGTATTCATGGACGTGCCGCAGCGATTGCGACAGGGACTAAACTTGCTAATCCGGACTTGAGTGTCTGGGTCATTACCGGAGATGGTGATGCTTTGGCGATTGGGGGAAATCATACGATTCATGCCATTCGCCGGAATATCAATATGAACGTCATCTTGTTTAACAATGAGATTTATGGTTTGACGAAAGGACAGTTTTCGCCTACATCTCTATTGGGACAGCGCACCAAAACTTCTCCTTTCGGAAATACGCAGCCTCCTTTTAATCCGGGCGAATTGGCCATTGGGTCTAATGGACGTTTTTTCGCAAGAATCTCCGGCAACAAACCCAAAGAACTGGCGGCGATGTTTATCCAAGCTGAACAATTCAAAGGGCTTTCCTTTATTGAAGTGCTTCAAAACTGTGTCATCTTTAACGACGGTGCACACGACTTGGTCAATAGCAAGGAGACCCGCCCGGACAATCAAGTCTATGTGGAGCATGGCAAAAAAATGATTTTTGGACACGATAATAATAAAGGCTTGCGCCTAAACGGTCTGAAATTGGAAGTGGTCACCATCGGAGAAAATGGTATCACAGAAGAGGATATTTTGGTGCATGATGCCCATAATCCGGATCCTACTTTGCACTTTATGTTGACTCGCATGACGAATCCAATCGTTACAGGAGTGATTCGTGCCGTCGAAGAAATGCCTTATGATGAACGCTTTGTCGGTCAAATGGAAGAAAGAATCCAAGCATCCAAGGGCATTACCTTTGATGACTTAGTGGAGTCCGGAGAGACTTATGTACTAGACTAAAAACAGGGGGCGGGGCAGGTCTTTTGGAGCTGCCCCGGCGACTTGTCTGAAAACAAAACCAAACAACCATGGGAGCAGAAGCAATTCTCGTCTTTTTTATTGCCGGCATCGTGCTGGTAGGTGGTGGCGCACTGGCATCCAAGCTGCTTTCGCCAAAAAGTACCAACAAAGACAAGTGGGATCCCTACGAAAGTGGGATGAAAACTATTGGCCGGACTTGGGTACAATTTAAAGTCGGTTATTTCCTTATCGCCATTCTTTTTTTGATTTTTGATGTAGAGACTATCTTTTTGGTACCGTGGGCGGTAGTCATGAAGAAAATAGGGATGGTTGGATTTATCGAGATCTTGATTTTTATCTTAATCTTAGGCTTGGGTTTACTATACGCCTATAAAAAAGGAGCATTCAAATGGGAATGAAAGAAGATTTGGGCCCGGACTTTCCAGGAAAAGTCATACCCGCAGGAAATGGGGGCAATATTGTTGTTACTTCATTGGATGCCATCATTAATTGGGGGAGATCAAACTCCCTATGGCCATTGTACTTTGGGACAAGTTGTTGTGCCATAGAAATGATGCAGACCGGTGCTGCCAAGCATGATTGGGCAAGATTTGGGATGGAAGTCGCAAGACCGACACCTAGACAAGCTGATGTCATTGTTATTGCAGGTACGATTGTCAATAAAATGGCACCCGTCCTAAGAAGATTATACGACCAAATGGCCGAACCGAAATACGTCGTAGCCATGGGGGCATGTGCCATTTCAGGCGGGCCGTTTTTTTACAATTCCTATTCCGTGGTGAAAGGTGCGGATCATGTGATACCCGTGGATGTATATATTCCCGGTTGTCCACCAAGGCCTGAAGCCCTGTTGGAAGGAATGATTATGTTGCAGAAGAAAATTAGAGCCACCAATAATTCGACCAAAGTCAACCCAATCGACGGTTTTGACGAAGGCAAACCGTAGGGGCGAACCTTGTGTTCGCCCAACAGGTGAACCACGCATTCGCCCAACAGGTGAACCACGCATTCGCCCAACAGGTGAACCACGCATTCGCCCAACAGGCGAACCACGCAGTCGCCCAAACAAAAACGGATTTGACAAAGTAGAATCGTAGGGTCAGATACCATTCGCCCCAAACCAGGCAAACAACCAAAGCCAAAAAGCAACAACAAAATGAAAAACGAAAACATAAAAGAAATCATCCAAAATTGGGCTCCCGACCTAGAGTTTACGGAAGACTCCAAAGAATATGTGACGGTGGTCGTGCCGCGGGAGCATTTGCGTGATTTTTTGCGCAAGCTGAAGGACGATGAACAGACCAAGATGGACTATATGTTTTGTCTGACCGGTGTGGATTATCCTAAATATTTAGAAGTTATTTATCACTTGGAGTCCACTACTTTGGGCTTAGTTTTGGTGGTGAAAGTCCGGACAGAAGACCGGGACGAAAATTGTGTAATCGACACAGTATCAGATATTTACCGGACTGCGGAGCTCAATGAACGGGAAGTTTTTGATTTGTTGGGAGTTAGATTTGAAGGGCATCCGGATTTAAGAAGATTATTTTTGACGGAAGACTGGGTGGGCTATCCCTTGCGGAAAGACTATGTGGATCCGGTCAATATTGTGAATCGTTAATATCAAAAATTAGAATCCATGAGACAAGAAGAACTAACGATTCGCCCACAAGGAAAAACAGAAGAATATTTTATCAACATGGGACCACAGCATCCGGCGACCCACGGGGTGCTGCGTTTGCTGTTGACCTTGGATGGGGAAATCGTCAAAAAAGTAGATCCCGATTTAGGATACATCCACCGGTCTATCGAAAAAATGACCGAACATGATACCTATCGCCAAATCGTTCACTTGACGGATCGGATGGATTATTTGTCTGCCCATATAAATAATGAAGCGGTTTGTCTAGCGGTGGAGAAAGGGTTAGAAATCGAAGTGTCGGATCGAGTAAAGGTGGTGCGGACGATTATGGCGGAATTGACCAGATTGTCCTCCCACATGTTATGGTGGGGAGTCACCGGAATGGATACGGGGGCGTTGACGACGTTTATGTATGCCTTCCGTGACCGGGAAATGATTAATGATATTTTTGAAGAGACTTGTGGGGCGAGATTGACGATGAATTATTTTGTGCCCGGTGGTATGATGTGGGATATTCATCCTAATTTTCAGAAGCGGGTGAAGGAATTTATTGCGCATTTCAAGACGAAGTTACCGGAGTATGATTTGCTCCTTTCGGATAATGTGATTTTCCGGAAACGGACAGAAGGTATTGGTTTTTTGACAAAGGAAGATGCCATTTCTTTTGGGGTAACCGGGCCGGGGGCGAGAGCGTCGGGTGTGTCTTGTGATATTCGTAAGAAACAGCCTTATTCTGCTTATGACCGAGTCCAGTTTAAGGAGATTTTGGGAACGGTTGGTGATACATTTGATCGGTATCGGATGCGGATTTTGGAGATGTGGGAATCTATGCACATTATTGAGCAATTGATAGATAATATTCCGGAAGGAGAGATTCAAGCGAAGACGAATGCGGTCATTAAGTTGCCTAAAGGTGAGTTTTATCAACGGGTGGAGACGGCACGCGGAGAATTGGGGGTACATATCATCAGTGATGGTAAGAAAAGTCCTTATAGAATGCATTTTCGTTCGCCGGGGTTTGCTAACTTGTCGGTTATTGACCATGTGGCCAGGGGCTGGAAAGTAGGGGATTTGGTGGCAATCATGGCGACCTTTGACTTTGTGATTCCGGATATTGACAGATAAAAACAAAAAAAATAGCCTATGTACGATTTTACAGGCATGATACAGGGAATAAATAATTGGTTGCACAGCATCCTACCCGATATGGCGGCTACGTTCGTCGGTTGGGTCTTGGTAGGTGCGATTTATTTGGCCATATTTGCTGTTTTGGGGCTGGTTTTAGTCCTTGCGGAACGGAAGATTGCGGCCTTTTTCCAATTGCGCTTGGGGCCGAACCGGATTGGGCCTTGGGGCCTTTTCCAAACGGTGGCCGATGCCATTAAATTATTGCTCAAAGAGCCGGTGGGGACGACCCGTGCGGATTCCTTTTTGTATAATCTAGCCCCTTATTTTGTGATATTAGCGGCTTTGTTGTCGATGTCTGTTTTGCCTTTCGCCAAAGGTTTGCAGGCTTTTGACATTGATATTGGTATCTTCTTTATGATTGCCATGTCTTCTTTGGGCGTGATGGGGATTTTGCTCGGCGGGTGGGCCAGTAACAATAAGTATGCGCTGTTGGGTGCTATGCGTTCGGGGGCTCAGATGATTAGTTATGAATTGTCGGTAGGTTTGTCCATCTTGACGATTGTGTTGTTGTCGGGGAGTTTGAAGATGTCTGAGATAGTGACGGCGCAAAGTGATTATTGGAATATTTTCAAAGGGCATATTCCTGCGGTAATAGCCTTTATGATATTTACGATAGCGGGCACGGCGGAGACCAACCGGACACCATTTGACTTGACGGAAGCGGAGTCGGAATTGGGTGCCGGATTCCATACGGAATATTCGGGATTGAAGTTTGCCTTCTTTTTCCTTTCGGAATTTGTGAATATGTTTATCATTTCGGCGGTAGCGGCGACCATTTTTTTGGGTGGTTGGATGCCCTTGCATTTGGGTGGATTGGAAGGCTTTAACCATCTGATGGATTTTATTCCCGGTATATTTTGGTTTTTGGGCAAGGTCGGGTTTATGATCTTTTTGATGATGTGGTTTCGGTGGACGTTCCCAAGATTGCGTATTGACCAATTGCTGAAGTTGGAGTGGAAGTATTTGTTGCCGTTGAATTTGATGAATATTTTGTTGATGGCTTTGATTGTTTTGATGGGATGGCATTTGTGAGTGGTGAGTGGTGAGAGATGAGTAGTGAGTGGTGAGAGATGAGTAGTGAGAAAGTTGAAGAAGTTGATTCGCTGCGCTAGTTGATTCACTTGTCCTTCGGACTTCGTTAG
>JALVCY010000054.1 GCA_027009605.1 Saprospiraceae bacterium | reverse complement strand
CGTCCCCTTGAACGCCGCAGGCATTTGAACGCCCGAAGGGCAATTTGAACGTGCGAAGCACAAATTGAACGCCAAAGGCGCTTGAACGTCCGAAGGACAAACTAAACCCCATCAAGCAGCCGAAGATACTCATCCACAAAAATATCTTTAGTTTTCCGACGATATTGGAGCACCCAACGCGGGTGGGGAAGGGGTTTGATTTCATCAAAAAAACGGTGGGTTTTGTTAAGCTGGTTCAAAAATTTATAATTGGTGCCCTTGCCGATGGAAAAGGCTGTTTTCCGGTTAGCACCAAATTGGATTTGACTTTGGATATTTTGGATGATATGGGGGCGGACTGCTTCCAGCAGCTTTTTGTCGTCGTAATAATTGATGTTTTTACCGTCTTTGACAAATCCAAGCTGACTGACTGCGGTGATGTAAAACTTCGCATAGAAAGCCTTGGGACCACCAAAAGCCGTCACCACATCATTGATAAAAATAGACGATAATTCCTTTTTTTTGTCAAAATCATTGGCGATTCCGCAGGTGTTTTCCAAAAAATAGGGATCGGTAAAGGCGACACCCGTAATGCCCGCCCCAAAGCGTCCCGGATTGATACCAAACAAAAATGTTCGCTCTTGAGTATCGCTAAAAAATTTGGTATAAAAGGCAGTCACGGCACGCATCGTCCTATCATTGCTATAGGGAAATAGCAATTCAAAACCTTCCGGTAAATCCCAATCAGGACGAAAAGATTGGGTATAGCTAATTACTTTTTGGGCGAATGTGGGCATCTTCTTAGCGGTTGCATGCAAATTTATTACTTATACCCACCATAACCAAGAAAAACACGAAAAACACTAAAATCCGGATAATTCGGCCTATTCGTGTCCTTCGTGTTCTCCTTTAGTCGGCGTGCAGCTCAATTTTACTACTCTCACTCACTATTTCCGCAGATGTACGCAGATTTTTTTTCCCGCAGATGTACGCAGATTTTTTTTCCGCTCGGGATTCGCAGATTTCGACTTACGCAACTCTCACCACTCATTACTCACTACTCACCGCTCACTACTCACTACTCACCGCTCACTACTCACTACTCACCGCTCACTACTCACAACTCACCGCTCACAACTCACTACTCAATCAAGCTCACATTCTCGCAAATCATATCTTTAATTTTTGGCGAAAGCGCCTGTGCTGCACGGATAAGCATCTCTTCATTGGAAGGAAAGGGTACGGGGCGATTGCCTAAATTACGGCGGGTTTCTTTTGACAAAGCCCTTTTGTCTCCTTCGTAGCGCATGGCTCGATTAGAAAATTCAGTGTTGGCAGTGACTTCCCGGCTCATTAGTCTTTCGCCCGTTTTGGTGTTAAGAATGTCCACGAAAGCGGTCAAGGTAGTGGCTTTAAATTGCTCTGTCGAATAGACATCCGCTCTGACGGTCACATATTTGGGCTCAGTGATGTCATTGCCTAGGCTATCTTTAGCGACATTTCCTTTGGTATCATAGACATATTGAGTGCCTTCTTGGATTTCTTTTTCTTCGATAAAGTGGTCATTGCGGACTTGTTCCGGAGTGGCGTCAACATTAGTCAGGCGAATCATGATTTTGTAGTCATACTTTCTGGATTTAGGATTTAGGTCAAATTTAGTCCAAAAGGTATTCAAATCAGCCGGATACATACGCAAGACTTCGTTCTTGAATCTGGCAGGTACAAGTGCGTGGGTTTCGTTGCTCATTCCGATGATGGCGTATGCCGTACCGAGCCGGTGGGCTTCTCTTTTGAGAGATTCCACATCTTTGTAGGAGCGGTAATACTTGCGGATACCGTCAAAGAAGCTGTAGGCTCTACGGGCGGCCATTTTATCACCTTTTCTGGCCAGCGCCAATTCTTTTTGGCCGTTGCGGTAGTATTGTTGAGCGGCTTTTTCTTTGGATTTAATCATCAAATCCTTGACCGGATACATTTTGAATTGGGCTTCTCTGTGTTCGGACTTGATGTACAAAGGCAGATAAGGCCTTAGTTGTTGTTGGCGGTCATAGATGGATTTGGAGATTTTGTTGACCTTATCCCATTTGTTTTGGTCGGCGTCTTCCAGTAGGTTTTGCAAGCGGTCGTAGTCTCTATCGTTGATGATGGCGAATGCTTTTTCCAGGACAATGACGTCTTTGTCGCGTACTTTATGCTTGCGCAAATTTTTAATGGCTTTTGCGACAGCTTGTTGCATTTTGCCTTTTTTGTAATATCTTCTAGGGCTTGCGCAACTGGAGATAAAGAGGGTCAGGATGGCGGCATAAACGATTAATTTTTTCATGGTCAAAGGTTTTGTAAAGCAGGGTGCTACGGACTAAATTTTTCTTCCAAGGCTCTTTCTTTTTGGTTTAGAAATTTTGTTTTGATTGATAACTCAAAGATGGCAAATAATAGGCAATGTTTTGTTGTTTCTCTGTTAATCGGCATGGAAAAAAAGTTAATTTTTGGGGTTAAATGTTAATTTTTTTTAAAAAGGGTTAAATTTTCGCCGGTCTTATTTGTCAAGATTCGGGATTCCGGTGTAGTTGTCATCCAACAGAGTGTTTTTTACGGAAGTGTAATCAAAAAAAAACGGCCTTCATCGAAAAAAAGCAGGGAAACATCGGAATTTGACAACCGTAAAGGTGCTTTCGGGGTTATCTTTGGGTATTGATAAAATTGCGACCGGTTAGGTTTTCGTGATTTTGACCATAAAAAATAGGAGTATCTAAGCAGTGACAAAAAAAAAAAAAGTAATGGGCATACAAGAAGAAAGAAGTAAACACGCTGATTCCATCGTTCGGAATCATATCATCTGGTCTATGGGAGCTGGTTTTATACCGGTTTTGATGGCAGATGTTTTTGCCGTAAGCGCCTTACAAATTGATATGATTAGACAATTATGTAAAGTGTATGATGTTGAGTTTCAAGAAGTTCAAGGCAAGGCCATTGTGACTTCGATGACTAGTTCTGCATTAGCCCGGGTGACCGCCGGACGTTTGGTGAAGTTAATACCGGGGATTGGTTCTTGGATAGGCGGCATGGCGGTATCCAGTTTTGCCGGTGCTTCGACTTATGCCTTGGGAGAAGTATTTAAGAAGCATTTTGCATCGGGGGGTACGATATTGGATTTTGATATTGACCGCTTGCGCAAATTTTATAATGAGAAATTTGAGAAAGGCAAAGTCGTTGTCAAGGAAGTAAAAAAGAAAGACTTGGATTTAGACGCAGACGCCCGTTTTTTCCAAGCCGAGAATTTTGAGTTTGCTGATGAAGACCCCATAGAAACAACGGAGCCCGAACCCGCCCCAAAATCTTTAGATATCGTCTCTCAATTAAAAGAATTAGCGGTATTAAAAGACCAAGGAGCCATCACCGACGATGAATTTGCCTTACTAAAGAAGAAGATAATTGAAGGATGACCTCGGCGTGCGAATCAACTAGCGAAGCCTGCGAGCGATTCAACTTCTTCAACTCTCTAAACCACAAAAGTAAATCATCCGGCAATACAGTCAAAAACAAACCACTACCGAAGCCAAAGACCAAAAGCGCCACAGGCGCGCCCCAAAGACCAAAGACAAAAAACAATCAAACCCCGGAGTACTCCGAAAGAGCAACAGGATTACCCGCCTCATCAATTAGCTGAAACTGCAAAAAGTGGTGGCGGATATGCAAGTTGTGATAAAAAAACCATTCGTCATAGCTCAAATATCCAAAAAACGGGTGAAAAGTCAGGGCTAAGGGATTTATTTTAAAGAAGTTATCAAATTCTTGGAGCGAGCTTTTGTACTTGGCAATGGCTTCTTCCAAGCTGTTAAATCTCAAGCCGGAAACCTGATCCGGGGGAATCAACCCCTTGGCTGTAAACTCCTTTTTTATCTGCATACTGCCACTAAAAAACTTGGCTTTGTAAAAGGCCATTCTTTCTTGGGGCATAAAAGGCTTGGCTATTACTTTTTTGGAAGCGTATTTGAAGCGTAAGCTTAAGTGCTCGACCATCTGTTGCGGAAGCATTTTGCCCCACGATGGGATGGCGTCTTCTTTTAATCCCGATAGGATTTGGGGGGATTGGATGACGACAAAATTATAGCTCTCCATGGGAGTTGATATTTAATTGGACTTGACCGTCCAATGAGATTTGTAAATATAGGGCCCCTTCTTTGGTCTCAAAGTTAAACAATATTTGCTTATCAGGCAATACTTTTAGGTAGATTAACGAATTTATACCCACTGAGGCGTATTCTTTTTGAATTTTTTGGATGGCTTCTGTCGATAAAGTCTTGATTTGCAGGTTGATGCTCTCTTCGAGTGTCTTTTGTATCTTCTTTTTGAAGACTTTGATTCCGCTTCGCATGAGCAGGTTACTGCCTGTTAATTTGACGTCAAAATCATCAATCATAAACCGGGTATGAGCTTTGTTCATATAAGGCGCACCGGAGCCGTCGATGTAACCGTTGATGGCTCCGGAAACTTTAATTTTGGAGCGTAGGAGCCTTCCGGCAAAATCAATACTTATATCTTCAATTTTTATCTTTTTGGAGCCCATAGGGATTTCTTGCCCGACCATGGCTTCTTTAATCAGCCGGGTCAGGCTGTCGGCGGGGAAAATGCCATTGATATGGATGTGTGTTTTTTGCTTTTTGAAAGGATGTACTTCCAACTTGGGCAATACGAGACTTTGCGGTTGTGGCTTTTTAGGATAAACAGTGAAAATGATAGAACTATACAAACCGGATAGCAACGCATCGCCACTGTCAAAAAACGGAGCAACCCCAAATCGCTTTGGCTCGCCGGTCAGCCAAAGGTTATGGACGGTATCCACCAAGACAGGCGTAGAAGCACTGTCCAAAAAGGCCTGAATTTGGGGCTTAAAATCAGAAAAGGTCGCCATCTGATCATCTATAGTTTGCGCAAGCTTAGGCCCAATTTGGTGGAGAGCAAAATTAGATAGTTTTTCGATGGGTAACCGCAGCCCGAATACTTCTGCTTTGGGTTTCTCCAGCCATTGAAAACCATCGATTTCTGTCTTCGTGGAGAAGTTCCAATCATCGTGGAATTCATATTCGGATTTAAACCAAAGGTGGAGCGTGCCGGTGGCTTGCGCAAAAGAGCCGACCTGAGCTTGGATACCGACGGGCAAGCCATAAAGCAAAGCATCATTTTTGATCGCAATAGACAGGTCGCCGGTACGGGTGACTTGCATCTGAATATTGCCGCTTTCGATGGGCGCTTGTAGGGAGGCATCAATCTTTTGGTTGAGGAGGTGGATGATGTCTGTTTTATTGAGTTGGACTTCTGCAAATAAGGTAGATTCCATAGGATATTGTTCTAGTTTTTGGATGGTTAGCCGGGAAGAATGGCAACTAATAAGGCCGGTTGCCAACAATAAGAAAAGTAATTTGGCTTTCATATTGGGGCGGTTATGACTTGGGTCGAACAAAAACGACAAATCCATTTTTTCGATATATTTCCTTGGCATCCGGGAGACCTTGGACGAGATCGATGGCGGTAATCTTACATATTAAATAGGTGGTCTTGTCAACGGCACCGTGCATCAAC
>JALVCY010000053.1 GCA_027009605.1 Saprospiraceae bacterium | reverse complement strand
TATCTTGCTTTGGGCAAAAAAAAATGGAAAAAAGATGAAGCGAATGTTGACTGTCTAACCTATTTCGACTTATAGGTGAGCACGTTATAGATTTTGTCTCCATCTTTAAGGACGATGGTCATGGTCTTATTTCTACGTTTTTTTAGGTCATATTCCAATTCCCGGTAGCCATCTGATGTCTTTCTAAATGGTGTTTTTTGAAACTTACCATTGACCAAGAGACTCATTTGACCATTCATTGGTGCGCCAAATTTGATCCTGAATTTGATTTTTGCATTTTCTTTGGCATTAATCAGCCCTTTTTTGGGGGCATAGTCTGCGACTAGATATTTGTAAAATCCGGAACTGGCCACGGGTAATTGGCTAAATTCTTCCTTCGTCAACGGCTGCTCCAAATATTGCCATTCTTCTTTGTCCGGATAGTGACTCAGAATCATGTCTTGGGGAGCGGTCATGAATAATCCACCATTAAAGTTCTTCTGAAAGCCTTTGCATCCCGGCTTATTGGTGCCACTTCCTGTGGTCGCATCGACTAAGTACCATTGGCCATCTAATTGGACAGAATTCCAAGCATGGTTAAAAATACGGGGGATTTTGCCTATTTTTTGCGGATTCCCACCGAGATGGCCGGTGACAAACCTACTTTCAATCCCGACTGCTTCGCACATTTTTTGAAAAAGTAGGGCATAATCTTCGCATACGCCTTTTTTCTTTTTTAGCGTAAGCGTCATATACTCCATTTTGCGCGCTTTTAATATTTGGTCTCTTTCTTGTTCTGTGCGGTAGGTGATGGGCTTCTTTTTAGCCTTCCCTTTTTGTCTCTTATGAAATTTTTTGCAATCATATTTGATATTGTCCGTCAACCAAACATAGATAGCCCGCGCCTTATCCGTGGGATTGTCAAAAGGGGCTGTCAATTCAACTGCCAAGACCTTATAATCTTTAGTTTTGGCCTTATAATTTCGAGCATATTGATCGACTTTCGTAAAATCTTGGGCAACAGCTTGTAGCGTCAAGAAAGAGAAGATGAAAAATAAGAGTAACTGTTTAGGTGCCCCTATTTTAAGACAAAAAATAGGCATTTTTGTGTATGTTGAAGCTACAATTTTTGAAGCGTAGTTGGGCTACGTGAGAAAATTTTAGCAAAAACAGGCGCAAAAAGGGCGTTTTTTGACCAAAATAGTGGGTATCTAAACAGTTACAAATAAGATACTTTTACTCATTTGCTTAGTGTTTTGATAAGATTAGGTCTTTATTTTAGACAAAGATACCATCTTTTTTACAAAAACAGAGAACGGGCTAAAAAATGAAATAAATCTCTTAATAGATAGGAATAAAAATCACTGAACAGCACCCTTTAGTTCCAAAAAATTATGTATATTTGGAGATTGGTAAAAACACCAAAAATCAATGATTATTTCATTCTCAATCAACAAAAATGAAACAGATTTTATTGTTCTTTTCTCTTGTACTTTTTTCTTTTCAGACCGCACAGGCTTGTACGACGGCGGTGATTTCCGGTAAATTTACCAAGGACGGCCGACCGCTTTTGTGGAAACACAGAGATACTTGGGCAATTAATAACCATATCAAGGTTTTTGATGATGGAAAGTACCGGTGTATCGGCCTAGTCAACTCAAAGGATAAGAAGAGTAAGAGTATATGGATTGGCTACAATGAAAAAGGCTTTGCCATCATGAATAGCGCCAGTTATAATTTGAATAATGACACCATCCGCCAAACCGGATATGAAGGTAGAATTATGAAAGAAGCGCTGCAAACTTGTGCCAATCTGGCGGACTTTGAAGCTTTGCTGACGAAGATGGATTTGCCTAGAAGAATTGAAGCCAATTTTGGGGTGATAGATGCGAGTGGCGGGGCTGCTTATTATGAAGT
>JALVCY010000052.1 GCA_027009605.1 Saprospiraceae bacterium | reverse complement strand
CAAAGTTTGATGCCAATGATCCCGTGGTTGCACCTTATGGCTATATTATCCGGACGAATCACTCCCTTACGGGAAAATTAGGGAAAGGCGGTGGATATATCCGGTACAAAACGGCAGATGATGATTTCCAAATGGCCATTCGGGAAGGGCGGTTGAGTCCAAAATCTATTGTGCAAGGTTGTTCTCGAAACATGAACAATTCTTTGACCCATATCGACTTAGGTAAAACCTATGGTAATATTAAAGAAAACACTCCAACTTATGCGTCTTTTACGGATTATATCCCAAGACGGGGGACTTCTTCTTCTGTGATTATTGAAGGGGTCAAGCCGGATGAAGATGCGTCTAATTCTACTATGTGGGCGGTATTGGGATGGCCTTTATCTTCTGTCTGTATGCCACTTTGGTTGGATAAAGAAGTGGATTTGCCGAATATCGTCAAGATGGATAATAATTTGCATGATTCCCCCCTTTGTAACATGGCTTTACAAGCAAAAAAAGCGGCTTATTCTTATGAGTGGGGCTACAGCTATAAGTACTACATCAATGTCAATGCCTTAGTCAATGCCGATCATACCGGCTTGATACAGATATTCACCCCGTTAGAAAATCAGATTTTTGCGAAAGCAGATAAGATGATTGATGGCTGGCGCAAAAATGGAAAAAAGGACTATGCTCAGATGAGAGCGTTTTATCAATGGATTGACCAAAAAATTCCGGCATTCTACAATGAAAAGTTGAATATCAAGCCCCAGGCTCCTGCTAAAAAACCGTAACTGTTTAGGTGCTCCTATTTTTAGACAGAAAATAGGCATTTTATAATCAAAATAGTGGGTAGCTAAACAGTTACAAAAACCGTAAAAAAATGAAACGATTAAAGTCTATTTTTTGGGTGTTATTCTTGTTGTTAGGAATAGTCTCTTGTGTCCAATCGGATCACTCTGATGCCGTTGCCGAAAAGCCGCAGAAGTTGAAAGTCGGCGTGTTTAATGGCAATGGCGCTAGCCCGGTTTGTGTGATAGAGACGATGGAAGCTTTGAAAATTGATGCCGGTATTGAGCCGAGAGAAATCTCAGCAGCGGATATTATGAATGGCCAACTGGACAAGATGGATGTACTCATTTTTCCGGGGGGGAGCGGCAGCAAGGAATTTAATAACATGGGGCAGGAAGCAGCGGATATTGTCAAAGATTTTGGACAGAAAAAGGACAAAGGACTCGTGGGGATTTGTGCGGGTGGATACTTAATGGCTTCGACACCGACTTATCCCAATTTGAATATCTTGAAGACGCCACACACCCGAAAATATTATGATCGGGGTCGGGGATTGATTTCTTTTCATCTGAATGATGCCGGAAAAAAGATTTTCTATGAATTAAAAAATACGGATTCTATCCACGTGCAATATTATGACGGCCCTATTTTTGGGCAAGCCGAAAATTCAGACCTGAAAGTCTTAGGGGAAGTAAATTCAGATATCGCAACGCATAAAGGTTATCCGCATGATTTTACGCCCGGCAAGCCGGCTTTTTTTACCAAGGACTTTGGAGCCGGGAAAGTGTTTATTTCGGTTGGGCATCCGGAAGCCACGGCCGGTATGAGATGGATGGTGCCCCGCATGGCTAGATATGTAGCCAATAAGAAATTAGTGACTTACGCCAAACCTTTAATCCGTCCGGAAATCAATAATAAAGAAATCCTTTTTTACTCCGATACTAAAAAATTGGAAAAAAGACTTTTTTGGAAATTATTGGATGCCGACCCCAATGTCGTCATTAGTGCAATGGATAGTTTGGCCGATCTTCGGTCTCGACCTTCCATCCGTTGGTCTATTGGTTTGTTGCGCCACAAGGATTGGAATGTCCGGCTCAAAGCCGCTAAATATATTCTTTTTACGGAATATACTGCGGCCATTCCTGACTTGGACGCTGCCGTGAATTATGAAAAAGATCCTAGCCACAAAAAAGAATTACAACAGCTCTTGAAGCAGTTGGAAGGCTATGTGAATGGAGATTTGCCTGACGGCGATTTGTGATGTCTTGTAACTATTCAGCCAAGAAATAAAGCAAGGAATAAAATTTTATTCTGTTTGCCATTCGGTTTCCTTTGCAGAAAGCTATCCTGCAAATACAAGTCGCATGAGAAAAATCATTATGTGTAGTCAAATAGATTTTTATTACCGTTGGTTTTAACCAACGGCCAGAAGCCAAAACTATTAGGGGCTTTAGCCCCATGAAACAATGTGGCTAAAGCCTTAGTAGGCGTAAACTTTTTACCGACAGTAAAGCAGACGGTAAAAGCTAAAAGTCTTAAAAAGACCTTAATCTCAAGCAAAATTACGGGTTAAAACAAAAGCGAAAATAGAATGAAATTTTGTGGAGCCAAGAACCCCCGCCAACCCAAAAGTTGAGACACCGCTACACCGTAAAACCTGAATACCGTAATTTACATAGCGTGAAGATATTGGTCAACCAGCTCTTTGACGGCATCTTTCTGATTTTTTTGCTTAAAGAGTCGTTCGCTTAAATCGTGGTCTTGGTAGTCTTTTAGTTTGTTGATAAAAGCGTCGATGGTTCCTTTCGGAAAAACGTGACCATCTTGGTAGAAGTCGCGATCTCGGGCTAAGTAGTCTGCCGATTGGGCGCAAGATGTAGGCAAGGCATCCAACTGCTCCAAAATATTTTTGTGTTTGGCATCGAAAATATTGACATTGACATAAAGATTCTTAGCTCTGGCTAGGGCATTTTCCGAAAGGATACCTTCCCGACCCGCCATAATCAATCCTGCCATCAAATGGTATAAATCAGCCGATCCATCAGGGACTCTAAATTCAACGGTTTGTTTTCCAACGATATAGGGGATTTCTCCTATTTCTTGTGGATTGGCATCCTTAATCATTTGGGTTTTGGCAATCCATCCTAGCGGTACTCTGACCAAAACGGAGCGGTTGCTATCTCCCCAGCAAATCATCGTGGGGGCTTCCTGATGCGGTACTAATCTCAAATAAGAAGTCGGTACGGTATTTCCAAAAGCCGTCAATGATTGCGCCTTATCCAAAATACCGCCAATAAATTGCTTGGCTACATCCGTTAGCCCAACTTCATCCACCAATACATTGTGTCCATCTTTTTCCAACATTATATGGATGTGAAGACCACTTCCGGCCTTTCCAACTGTTATTTTGGGCGCAAAACTAATGGTAACTCCATATTCTTGGCCGAGCATTCTTAGAATCCACTTGGCAATAATTAATTGTTCGACGGCTTCTTCCGCTTCTACGGGATTGAATTCAATTTCATGTTGCTCATACATGTGATTTTTGGTGGCAAAATTCCCCACTTCGGAATGACCATATTTTATTTTTCCACCACATTGGGCGATGAGTCGCAGGGCATCGAGCCGGAGATTCTCCCAGTTTGTGAACGGAGCGGAAGTATGATACCCTTTTTGGTCTTCGGCAGGGTAGAGGTCATGGTGCTCGCTGATGATATAGTATTCTAATTCACCCATGGCCTTAAAGATGTAGCCGGTATCTTCGGTGAATTTGGCAGCGGCTTTGCGAAGGATGTACTCGGGGGCACTTTCCAAAGGTTGGCCATCCTTAGTATAAAAAGAACAAAGAATGTCTAAGGTCTTATGCTCCGTAAAAGGATTGACGAAGGCCGTCCGGAATTTA
>JALVCY010000051.1 GCA_027009605.1 Saprospiraceae bacterium | reverse complement strand
AATCCCATATCGTCTCAACCTGCGAAGCTCTCAACCACGAAGTCCGCAGGACGAGTTCTCAACCTAGTGAGCCGAAGGCGAACGTCTCAACTTCTTCAAAATTAAACGCAAAAGACATCGCCCCAATCAAAAAAAAAGCCGTACCTTTCGGCAAAAACCAGATGAAGGCGATTATTGATAGCGGCTCAACCAAAGCAGACTTTGTTTTTGTTGGAAAAGACAGAAAAATTATCCAATTAAAAACCGTTGGATTCAACCCATTAGCCACTGATTATCAACCCTTTATAGATTCTTATATAAACCACCCTGACAGACCCACCGAGTCGGTTCAAGAAGTCTTTTTTTATGGGGCGGGCTGTTCGACAGAGCAAGCCATTTCGACCGCCAAAGAAGTCTTAAGTCAACTTTTTCCGGAAGCCAAAATTCAAGTACAAGATGACCTATTAGGAGCCGCACGCGCCACATCGCAAGGCAAAGCGTCCATGGTGGCCATACTCGGTACCGGCTCTAATTCTTGTCTGTTCAACGGTACAAAGATTATCGACCACGTATCCAATCTTGGTTATTTGCTCGGTGATGAAGGGGGGGGATTTGCCATAGGCAAGGAAGTTTTGCGCTCTTTTTTTTATCGGGAGTTGCCGCCGGAACTGACCATTGCTTTTCAAGACCAATATCAGCTTTCCAGAAACCAACTCATCCAAAGAATTTACCAATCTAAAGCTCCCAACCGGGAAATCGCCGCTTTCGCCGAATTTGCCGTTGCCCACCGCTCCAATCCCGCTATTAAAAAATTAGTAGCCAATGTCTTTCAGGAATTTATAGACCGGAATCTAAAAAAATACCAAGTTACCACCTCTATACCGGTACATTTTATCGGTTCTATCTCCTATATTTTCCGAAACAGAATCGAAGAAATACTCGAGCAAAACCACCTTTTACCCGGGGTATTTTTGCGCAAGCCGATTGACGGATTGATTGAGTTTCATTCCTAAAATCACTATGTGCTGCAACTTTTTATGTTTAAAACCATCCTTATAAATACAAGCGAGCGCCAAAATCCGTTGTTATACTCAGAACGAATTGGGTTTGTGAGTGTATCAACCAAGGCGTTTTTTCGGTTTAGTGATGATTTGGGATTTCTCCCGTTTTAGCGCCGGACTATTTACAGTGCCCCCAAACATAGTTTGCTTTGGCTCGACCCCATCCATTGAATCGATTATTACAAACATTAACCACCTAAAATGAATTCCAATTATGAATTTTAAACCCACTCTCCGTACACTATTGCTTGCCTTAGCGATTGCCTGTACTTCTTTTTTGGCGCAAGCCCAGACACTGCCTAACGGAATAAAAAAAGTGACTTCCGTCGAAGGTATTACCGAATATCAACTCCAAAACGGTCTCCGTGTTCTACTGTTTCCTGACCAATCTAAGCCCAAAATTACTGTAAACATCACCTATTTGGTGGGCTCTAGGTTTGAAGGTTATGGCGAAACCGGCATGGCTCACCTATTGGAACACATGGTCTTTAAAGGTACGCCCAAGCACAAAAATATTCCTGCCGAATTAACCGAACACGGAGCCAGCCCAAATGGTACTACTTGGTATGACCGCACCAATTATTTCGAGTCTTTTTCTGCTACCGATGAGAATTTGGAATGGGCGCTCGACTTGGAAGCCGACAGGATGATCAACTCCTTCATCGCCAAAAAAGACTTGGAAACAGAAATGACTGTTGTCCGAAATGAATTTGAAATGGGTGAAAACGACCCGGGTGGCATCTTATATGAAAGAGTCCTTTCGACCGCCTTCCTTTGGCATAATTATGGAAAAAGCACCATTGGTGCACGCTCCGATATTGAAGATGTACCTATTGAAAGATTGCAAGCTTTTTACCACAAATATTACCAGCCGGATAATGCCGTTTTGTTAGTCGCCGGAAAAATAGACCCCGCCAAAACACTGAAACTCATTGACAAATTTTTTAGCCCCATACCCAAGCCC
Organism: Saprospiraceae bacterium; assembly: GCA_027009605.1. GTDB lineage: Bacteria > Bacteroidota > Bacteroidia > Chitinophagales > Saprospiraceae > HyVt-613. Next base: position 3,585 of record JALVCY010000051.1, on the reverse strand, counting down.
GAGCGCAAAGTCCCCCTTTACCCAACCTACACCCGGGAACCCACACAAGATGGCGAGCGCCATGTCACCCTAAAACGGGTCGGAGACTTACAAGTCACTTCTTGTGCCTATCATATTCCGAGCGGGACGCACCCTGATTTTGCCCCCGTCCAAATACTCGAAGATATCTTAACCAACGAGCCTTCCGGCCGCTTATACAAAGCGATGGTTGAATCGGAAAAATCAACCGGCGTTTGGGGACATGCACCGGCTTTGAGAGAGCCCGGTTATCTTTACATCAATGCTGACGTGCGCACATCTAAAGATTTGAAAGACGCCCAAAAAACGATGCTTGATATTTTGGATAATATCACAGCCAAGCCACCTACTAAGGAAGAAGTAGATAGGGCTAAACAGCGGATTCTGAAACATTGGAATTTGAATTTCAACGATGCCAATCGAATCGGCATTTATATGAGCTCGTATATTGCCCAAGGAGATTGGCGTTTGCTTTTCTTATATCGAGATGCCATCGAAAAAGTAACGCCCGATGATGTCTATAATGTGGCCAAAAAATATCTCAAACCTTCCAATCGTACGGTTGGAGCATTTATTCCGACCCAACATCCGGATAGAGCCATCATCCCGGAAGCCCCGGACGTGGCCGAATTAGTTAAAAACTATAAAGGCAGAAAGGAAGTGGCCAAAGGCGAAGCATTTGACCCGTCTCCTGCGAATATTCAAAATAGAACTCATACCGTCACCCTGAAGTCCGGAGCCAAAATTGCACTTCTGAAAAAAGAAAATCGCGGAAATGCAGTGACTGCCAGAATGCGTTTTAGATTTGGTAACTTGAAATCCCTTTCGGGAAAAGCAACCGCTGCAGAACTTGCCGCCGACATGCTCAACAAAGGCACCAAATCCATGACACGCCAACAAATCCAAGATAAATTTGACGCATTGAAGGCGCGGGTCTCTTTTTGGGGAGGCTACTATGGCCTTACGGTAAATATTGAAACAGAAAATGAAAATTTGGACAAGACCATTCAATTGGTGTTTGACATCTTAAAGAATCCGGCTTTCCCAAAGGATGAATTTGACAAGTTAATCCAAGAAGATCTTGCAGATATTGAATCACAACAGTCTGACCCACAAGCTATTGCGAGCTTAGAACTAGAAAAACACACCACTCCTAAATACGACAAAAACGACCCGAGATACGTCTCCGACTTCAAAGAAGACATTGATGCTTACAAGAAAGTAACACTCCAAGAAGTCAAGGATTTTTATAAAAACTTCTATGGTGCTTCCAATGCAACAGTAGCTGTCGTAGGGGATTTTGACGAAAGTAAAATTAAAAATACTTTGTCCGGAGAACTAAGTAATTGGAAGAGCCCCACTAAGTACAAAAGAATCAAATCGGAGTTTTACGATGCGCCGGCTGTGAACAAAAATATCAATACGCCGGACAAATCCAACGCCTTGTTTTTGGTTCAACAAAATCTAAAGTTAAATCAGGACGACCCGGACTATGCCGCCTTGACCTTAGGCAATTTTATTTTGGGGGGCGGCTTCCTAAACTCTCGTCTAGCCACCAGAATCCGGCAAAAAGAAGGATTGAGTTATGGGGTTGGGTCTTGGCTCTATGGTAGTAGTTTGGATAAAGCAGGAGCTTTTGGCTCGTACGCCATCTATGCCCCTGAAAATGTCAAAAAACTAGAAAAGGCCTATAATGAAGAAATCCAAAAAATGTTAACCGAAGGATTTACGGACGAAGAAGTCGAAGCTGCTAAATCCGGTTATCTCCAAAGCCAAGTGGTCAGCCGCTCATCCGACCGGACACTCAGCCGCTCTTTGGAAAGCAATTTGTTTATCAATAGAGAGATGAAATGGAGTGCCCGATTTGAAGACAAAATCAAAAATCTTACAACTGCTCAAATCAATGCGGCTATGAAAAGGCATGTCAATCCAAAGAAATTTGTGATGATTAAAGCCGGAGATTTTGAAAAAAACAATACGAAGCCTTAACTATTTAGGGGCGCTTATCTTAGCGCCCCTTTTTTTATTGCCGACCAAAACTGAGTAAGAAGCCGGCTTTAGCCGTATTTTTTTTTCTTGGCAAGTCAATGGGGCTAAAGCCCCTTATGGGCTTGTTTTCTGTCCGTTGGTTAAAACCAACGGTTTTCATTATGACTTGTGTTTGTACGGTAGCATTTCCAAAGGGGATTTGGGGTTTTTTATGGCAGAATCTTTAAATATTTGGTGTCACTTTGTTAATTAGAATTTATTATCAACTCGGTCTGTCACGGGATTTGTCAAAGAATCATAAACAAAAAGTTCGCTCCGTAAAGTCGAAGATATTGGTTTGTTCTTGAGCCCACAAAATTTTATTTGGTTTACTCTTCTTATGGGAAACTCTCTTACTTGCGGAAGGGAGAGTTATCCCTTTGATTCTTGGCAGAATGGAGCCGGCGTAACCGACCAAGGGGCTCACAAATGCCCAATTGGGAGTTAATTATTCAAAGAATCCCAAATCTGCTTCACAAAGCTAACATCGACATCCAACTCCTTGGCAACTTCTTCCGGAGACCATCCTTCTTTTAGTAATTGAATGATACGAAGGGTGTTTTCATGCCCTTTTGCATGCCCTTTTGCATGCCCTTATCTTCTCCTTTTTTTAGAATACTGTCATAAAGTGTCATGGCTGTGTTTTTTACAGGTTTTGGTCATTGATTTAAAAAGGCCGGCCATTTTGCTTCCGGAATCTCTACTAGTTCCAGTAAATAAACGAAAGAAATCCTAAAAAAGTTCTCTCCCGCATCCAAGTCATAGTACTCCTGCGCTCGAAAAAAAATCCGCCCGACATGGTTGACCACGTACTCCTCGTTTCGACCAAATTTGAGCACCATGGCTAAGGAACACAATCAGAATAAATGTACCTATTTAGGTGAGATTATTTTGGGATTAGACAAGGCGAGAAGAGCGATGGTAGCAGGGCTACCTGTATTCTTGCAGATGTTCATTAATAAAACTACCGGACACCCGGTCCATCGAATCAACATCCAGTTTGTCCAAATACTCCTTGGGAAGAAAGGCCTTTAAAAATCCGATAGCGACAGACCGATAAGGCATTGTGCAATAATAAAATGCTCCATTAGGCAAAATATTTTTGTACTGAACAAGGCACAAAAGTGGGCGTTATGCCTAGCATAATAACCAATTTTGTAACGCAGTGCAGTGCAAAAAGATAAAGCATAATGGGGTAGGTTATTGTTGCACAATGCCTAAGCAAAGGCCGCAGAGAAATACTTATCGTGGGGTTTTTTGATTTTTTTACTCATATCGTATGTTTGCCGCAAATAAAATAAGAAATATCCGGAATAAATAACTATTCGCTACCTAACAATGTCCTTACGTCTAAATTTGATTCATTTCGTAAACTGACACAAGGCCGTTGGGGTACATAAAAAATCAGAAAACAAATAAAATACAGATACTATTTGGATATGAATACAATTCATTTACAGTAGTGAATCCGTGGTTCGATGCATTCACACAACAATAGAAATCTGTCAAAAAACTCTAAACTATACAATTTTCACCCCA
>JALVCY010000050.1 GCA_027009605.1 Saprospiraceae bacterium | reverse complement strand
GAGCCGTAGGCGAACGTCTCAACTTCTTCAACTAGCGCAGCGAATCAACTTCTTCAACTCTCTCAACTATAATCCAAACAAAACCCCAAATCACCTAAAAAAAGCACTTTCTGTTTGTTTTTGCCCCATTTAATCACTACATTTGAAAAAAAATACCCATATATGAGAAACCAAATAAGCATCATCTTCTTAGGCGTTCTGTTAGCCATCGTCTTTTGGGCTTGCGCCGGACGTAAGGCCACTCAAAATAACAAGCCTGTCAACCCACCTGAAAAACTCCTGACCATGCATGGATTTGACCCGGAATGGAGAGAAATCGATTCTCTTTTGAAGCGAGGACTCCCCAAGTCTGCCCTACAAAAATTGAATGCAATAGAACCAACTATTCGCGAAAGCAAACATGCAGGTCAATTGGTCAAATGGGTCACCACCAAAGTCGCCATTCTTCAAAATATCGAAGAAAACTCCGAGTGGAAAAACTACCAACGGTTTATTGAAGAAATCGCTAAAGCCGATACCCCGGCTAAGGAAGTATTGGAATTTTATTTGGCTCAATACATGCAAGCTTGGACGCAACAAAACCTTTGGCGAATCCGAAACCGGACGGCAGTCGCTGACAACGAGGAAGAAGACCTTAGAACTTGGTCTTTGCCAAAATTAGAACAAGAAACCAACCGGCTTTTCCAAGCGGCTATTGCCAATCCTAAGTTAAAAGACTTGCCGGTTTCTGCGATTGACCCCTTAGTTGTAAAAGGCGAAAATACGGAGGGCTTACGTTCCTCCTTGTATGACTTGCTGGCTCACGAAGTATTGAATTATTACTCTCGTGAAAATAATTTCTTGACCGAACCGGCCTATCAATTTTATGTGGATGACCCGGAGTATTTTGCGGAAGCAAAAACTTTTGCCGGTAAGCAGATTGTGGCTCGAGATACCGCTTCACGCAAATTGGCTGCTCTCCATATTTTTCAGGAGTTGACCAAAATGCATTTGGATGATGTCAATCCCGATGCTTTATTGGATTTGGATTTGAGTCGCCTGCGTTTTGTCTATCAAAATTTTGTGGGGGAAGACAAAAATTCTTTGTATTTGGATGCCTTAAATCGCTTGCGCAAAATGAACCCGGATAGCCCCATAACGGCTGAAGTCATCTCGGCAATGGTGGGCGTTTATGTGGAAGAAGGCCGGGGCTATTCTTGGAATGCCCCTAATCAAGCCGGTAAAGAGGCCAATAAGAAAGCCGTGGCATTGGCTGAAGAAGCCATACGTACTTACCCAAACTCTCATGGGGCTTTGCGTTGCGGACAGCAGTTGGCAGAATTAAAAGAAAGAAAGATTAGTATGCAAGCCGAAGATGTCTATCTTCCGATGACTCCGGGGCTCATCCACTTATCTTATCGCAATCTCCATACTGTAAAATTAAAAATATATCAACTGGACAAGCCGTACCAAATCTTTTCTTTTGGACAAATGGAAGATGAAGTCGCAGCCATCAAAAAACTACCGGTCGTCGTCGAAAAAGTATATGCGCTGACTTCTCCGGAAGACTATAATATGCATAGTACAGAGTTGATGATGCCGTCCTTGCCGTATGGCCAGTATTTTTTACAAATCCTTGATAATGAGTCAGGTATAGAAAGTCATGTCCCGTTTCAAGTCTCTAATTTGGCGGCGCTAAAATTGTCTGACCATCGCAATGATTTAAAATTTAAAATTTTGGATAGAACCCGGGGACTGCCGGTAGCGGGCGCTGAATTAAGGTCTTTTAGGAGTATAGATTATTCTAAATTTGACCTCCATAGTGAGAAGGTTTCTACAACGGACAAGCAAGGCGTTGCTACGCTGAAGATGGGGGTAAAAGGAAGGGGCAGACATTTTGCCGCTATTGCCAAGGGGCAAGATTTATTGGTCTTGGACGATGCTTTTTACAAAAGGAATTATCATCCGGGGACACAGAAGAGCAGCCTACATACCAAAATATTTTTGGACAGAGCCATCTACCGACCCGGGCAAACCGTTTATTTTAAGGCCATTTTTTACGAATTAGATGTGGATAGAATCCCACATATCCAAGCACATAAAAGCTTGGAGGTTACCCTCTATGATGCAAACCGTCAAAAAGTGAAAACCATCAGATTAACCACCAATGAATATGGCACCGCCAATGGGGAATTCAAATTGCCATCGAGTGGGATGAATGGGAATTTTGCTTTGGGAATCAAACCCAATGGTTGGATAGGGTTTAGGGTGGAAGACTACAAACGGCCTAAATTTGAAGTAAAAATGAATCCGCCCGCCAAGGCCTATGCCATAGGCGAAAAAGTAGTGGTCAATGGGGAAGCCAAAAATTATTCGGCTGCGGCTCTTGATGGAGCGACCGTCAAATATGTAGTCACTCGTGCCGTGCGCTACCCAGTATGGCGCTCCTACGGCTATTGGTACAATCCGGCGCCACCCACTCAGATTGCGGTCGGTGAAACGGTGACCAATGCAGAAGGGGGATTTGAGTTGAGTTTTGATGCCCTGCCGGATCGCTCTGTTGACCCCAAAGGAAAACCAAATTTTATTTTTAATATCAATGTAACCGTAACCGATGTGACAGGAGAAGTTCATGAAGCATCGTCTTCGGTGACGGTGGGCTATGTGGCCTTAGATGTCGCCGTGGATATTCCGGGAAAAGCAGATGTAAAAGATTTTTCAAGTTTTAAAATTTACACCAAAAATTTGAATGGAAAGTTTGTGCCGGCTAAAGGAACGATACGCTTTGATCGACTTCAAATTCCGGATAAAATCTTCGTCAATCGCTATTGGGAAAAACCCGAATACCAAATTATGTCTAAGCCGGAGTTTGAAAAAAACTTGCCGGATTTTGCTTATACTAGAGAAGATGAACGCGCTTTTTGGCCGGTATCCAGTCCGGTTTTTGAGCAATCATTTGATACGCAAGTGTCTGATTCTGTGTCGATTAAGTCCAAGTTGAATCCGGGGACTTATCGTCTGATTTTGAATACGAAAGACAGAAATAATGAGCCGGTTGTATTGGTTAAGTATATGGAATTGAGATCTAGCGCTTCTCCTTATGTGTTCAATCATTTGTTTGACGTAAGTCCACTCAAGACCAAAGTAGAGCCCGGTTCGTTGGCCAAAATCGGGCTAGCTTCCCGGGACAAAGTGAATTATTTAGTGAGTACTTTCCGGTACAAAAAAGAGCGGGTGGACAAGACCATACCGGTTCGGCGGGCTCAAAAAGTGGTGGACTACTCTGTGACCGAACAGGATCGGGGCGGATTTAAGACAAAGGTGGTGGCGGTGAGCCATAATCGTTTTTTCTCGAAAGAGATTAACTTCGTCGTGCCTTGGACGAATAAAGAATTAAAAATTACCTATACTTCTTTCCGGGACAAATTGTATCCCGGTCAGAAGGAAAAGTGGCGTATAAAAATTGCCGGCCCTAAAGCAGATGCTGCAGCGGCCGAAATGGTGGCTACGCTCTATGATGCTTCTTTAGATCAATTTGTAAAGCATCGCTGGACATCGAATTTCTATCCAAGCCGGTTCTTTTCCGGGGGATGGGATAACCCCGGCCTTTTTGGAGTGAAGGGGAGTCGAAAAAGCTTATGGGGGGATCATGCACCCGGTTTGCCCAAAACGTATGATTATTTGGAAAGGCTAAGGCTGTATTCCGGACGCCGGCACTTCAGAAAGGAGGCACTTTTAGGCGAAGTAAGTATGCGCGATTCTAGTATGCCAATGTCCGCACCGGTAGAAGAAGTGGCTGACGGAGTGGCTGTAAAAGCCAATTATAAAAAGCAGGATGCAAATATTTCTGATAAGGACTCCAACGCCCCCAAACCGGCTGAATCGGAGTTGTCTCCGCGAACCAATCTAAAAGAAACGGTATTCTTCAAACCGGATTTGAAAACAGATGCGCAGGGCAATGTGATTATTGAATTTACGATGAATGAAGCTTTGACCCGTTGGAAGTTTATGGTTTTTGCCCATGACAAAGCGTTTCGATATGCTTTTTCTGAAAAGGAAGTCATCACCCAAAAAGAATTGATGGTCATCCCGAACCCGCCTAGATTTTTGCGGGAGTTTGACGAGATTGAATTTTCTGCCAAGGTGGTTAATTTGTCGGATAAGGATTTGCATCCAAATGTACAATTGCAACTGCTGGATGAGTTGCACACGATGCCGGTTTATAAATGGTTGGATAATCCGCAATTCAATAAAGAATTAGTCATACCCAAAGGTCGGTCGTTGCCTGTTTCCTTTAGATTTAAGGTGCCTTCTGTAGGTCAGACCCCGATGATAAAATGGACGTTGATGGCGTCAGCGGGAAAATATTCTGACGGGGAATCCGGTTATTTGCCGGTAGTGACCAACCGGATGTTGGTGACAGAGACGATGCCCCTTCCGGTAAAAGCCAAGCAAAAGAAGACCTTTGTCTTTCGAGCAATGGACAAAGCAAGTCAGTCTAAAACGCTTGAAAATCAAGGATTTACGTTAGAGTTTACGGCCAATCCGGCTTGGTATGCGGTACAGGCCTTGCCTTATATTATGGAGTATCCGCATGAATGTAGTGAGCAGGTTTTTAGTAGATTGTATGCCAATACCTTGGCGACATCTATTGCTAATTCTCATCCTAAAATTAAAAATATTTTTGAAAAGTGGCGAACCACCGACACCGAAGCTCTAGCCAGTAACCTGAGCAAAAATCAAGAATTAAAATCCGCTCTTTTGGAAGAAACTCCCTGGGTGTTGAATGCGATGAATGAAGAAGAACAAAAGAAGAATATTGGTCTTTTATTTGATTTGGATCGCATGGCCGGAGAGCAGGAGAAAGCCGTTCGCACTTTAGCCGAAAGGCAGTCCGGAGATGGAGGATTCCCGTGGTTCCCCGGGGGGCGGGAATCTTGGTATATCACTCAATATATTGTGGAAGGATTTGGGCACTTAAGCCATTTGGGGGCACTAAATAAACAGGAGCACCCGCAAGCTTGGCAAGTATCCAAAAAGGCCATCAAATATATTGATAGTCAATTGTTAGCCCATTATAATGATTTGGCGAAAGCCGTCAAAAAAGGGCTGACCAAGTGGGAAGATGACCATTTGGACAATATGGTGATTCATTATTTGTATGCTCGTTCTTTCTTTATGAATCAAGAATTGTCTCTGAAATTACGAAAGGTCAATGACTACTATTTGGGCCAAGCCAAGAAGTATTATTTAGGAAAGGGATTGTATCAAGAAGGCTTGTTGGCTCTCGCTTTGCAGCGAAATTATGACCCGGCCACCGCCCAAGAAATTATGAAGTCCATCAAAGAGCGATCCATTACCAACGATGAATTGGGCATGTATTGGAAGCAAAACTATGGCTACTATTGGTATCAACTACCGGTCGAAACCAATGCCTTGATGATAGAGGCTTTTGATGAGATTTTGAAAGATAAGGAAGCGGTTTACCAATTAAAAGTGTGGCTTTTGAAAAATAAACAAACCACGCATTGGAAAACTACAAAAGCCACAGCGTCAGCGGTTTATGCCTTGTTAATGAGTGGCGAGAATTGGTTGTTGGAAGATCAGCCAGTG
>JALVCY010000049.1 GCA_027009605.1 Saprospiraceae bacterium | reverse complement strand
TTGGTCATTTGGAAATTCCGGAAGGAGAAAATAGTACGAAGGTTTATGTCTATTTCTTGATGAAATGGGCGGATGGTGCCATCAAGCTTTGCACTCAGGAAGTTGAATTGTCTAAAGGCGATGGCTTATGTGGTATTCCCTATTGGGATGGGGTCTCTACACCGGCACCTGGCTCTAATGATTTGTATTTTACAGCTAAAATGTCAGTGCCTAGCTATAATGATGGCTTGGACGCCTTTGGCGGAAACATTACATGTGATCATTATGATGAGCCTATCGACGAAGCTCAGCATGCTAATGAGATTTGGTCTTGGGTAGGCAATGGACAAGACCTTCCCCAAATGATAGTAGAGTTTAGCAAGCCGATTATCCTAAATTCATTAAGCTTCTTGCACGTGAAAGGAAATGGCTATATTACTATTGAGTATGAATTGTGCGATTGTCCGGCCACGGAAGAATTTGGTCGTCCGGCACCGGGAAAAGGTTGGTATCATGCGGCCACTTTTGCGCCCAACGATTATATGAATTGGGTGTATTTGAGCGAAGGCTTTCCGGCAAATTATGCAATCTCAAGGATTCGGTTGACGAGAAATCAAAGTGCTGATGATAATATGTCTTTGGCTAGATTAGGTTTTTGTGGACAGGCAAAAAGTTGCTCATGGTATCAAACGCCCGAATCGACGAAGCCAATCAAGGAGACTAAATGGGTAGATATTACTTCGCCTGCCGGAGATCCGGTTGGGATGGTTCGTGTCAACATCAATCCTATTTCAACCTTGGCGGGAGATCCAAGTGGCGGTTATGCCCGTGAGTACCACATTCTTTATCAGGAAGAAAACGGTAGCGAGTTGGATTTTACGGATTCCAAGTACCAAAAAGCAGTCTTATATAAAGGAACGGACAAGGTCGAAGCCAAGCTGAAAGACTTGACTCCGGATACGGAATACAAGGCCTATATCTATGTCCAAGATATGCCTTGTAGTCAATGGCCTTTTGGGAATCACTATCCCATTATCCCGAACCTAAACAATCCGGTTATTCCGATGGTTGGGGTAATAGACACCATTATCTATTTCAACACTTACGAAAATGGCTTGAATCCAAACGGCAATAGAAGCAGTAGCTCGGCTCAAGTCCATCATGTCGTCGCTAATCCAAATCCCACAACCGGCTGGACGACATTTAATTGGGATTTGACCGGATACACTCAGATATTCGTGTTGAGTGGCTACACCGGAGAAGTGGTCGCCCGGTACGACGTGGATGCTCAATCAGTTAGTCACCAAGTGGATATGACTAGTTTTGGCAACGGGCCTTACTACATTCGGTTGGAAGGTAATAATCTGCCCCCATTGACCGGTCAATTCATGAAGACGACGGAATAGGCAATTAAGTAGGGATGAGCGATTTCGTTCATCCCTACATAATACGGTCGTTCATCCCTACAGTATCATCAAAGCGCAATCCGCACTTCATATTTGCGATGTTTGCGATTGGTTAGAGACGTAGATTTTATCCAAGGGTTATAGACTTTAAGCTGGCGATAACTCATGCCGTGCTTGATGGCAAAATCTGCCCAACTTTTGACAGGGCCTTTGACTTCTACTGTCGTATAAGGAGGGAGATTAGTATATTTTTGATCCGGCGAGATGTGATAGCCATAGGTCTCGGGATTCTCCATAATTTCCTTGTTGGCTACAATCCGGAAGAAGTAGCGCATAGTTTCTTTGTTTAGGTTCAAATCATAAAGCGTTTTCCCTTTTTGGCGTTGGATGGTTTTTTTCAAGCGCGGGCCGCCCATGTTGTAGGCAGAAGCAGCCAATGCCCAACTACCAAATTGGTCATGATAATGCTTTAGATATTTGCAGGCCGCTACAGTGGCTTTCTCCAAATTATTTCTTTCGTCAATTTCCTTATTGATTTCTAAGCCGTAATAAGCCCCTGTTCCTTTCATAAACTGCCAAACTCCTTTAGCGCCGGCACCCGATGTCGCATTGGCTAAGGAACTCTCTGTTACCGCTAGATATTTTAAATCATCCGGCAGACCATATTTAGCTAAAATAGGCTCAATAATAGGAAAAACCCGCTGGGCTCTTTTTATCGCAAGAATCGTACTCGTATGGTGATAGGCAATATGCAAAATCTCTTGATCTAGGCGCTCATAGACATCCTGATTCTCGATGGGCAGGCGCTCTTCCGAGAAATAAAAATCCTTATTAATATCAAAGGCTCGGACTTCTGCCACATGGTGGGTGTCGTCTGAAGACGGGGTAGTCACTCCGGAAGTCACCGCCAACGATTTGGTTTCATTGGGCAAATAAGACGAAAATAACAAAAGAACAAAAGCTGTTGTCACAAACAAACTGTAAAAACCAAGACGATTTTTCATAATATTTTTTTTAACGAGTAATCCAATTTACAAGTAGGAGATTGAATATGCCAACTTGGCATTTGTAAGTATTCTCTAGGGATGCTTAGCCGGGTTCAAACTTAACGTTGAAACTAAGACGGTTAATTGTCTATTTTACTTTTGGGGAGGTCAATTAGTTACAATTTGTAAGCCAATTGACGTTAAAATAGAAAAAAATAGCGTTTTTGGGGAAGGATAGTACAAATATATCGAAAATCTACGAATGATTCAACCAACTCTTTGGGTTAAACGATTTGTCTAGTGTTTAAATCTCCGGAGAGCTCGAGTAAAAGCTAGTCGATGTCCTTATATTTATTTATGCGCCCCAGCTCTCGTTTGTTGTCCTTTTCTTTGATGGATTGGCGTTTGTCGTAAGACTTTTTACCTTTTCCAAGGATGATTTGGACTTTGGCGAGTCCCCTGTCGGAAAGATATAATTTGTAAGGGAAAAGCGTCATTCCTTTTTCGGTTACCTTTCGGAAAAGTTTTTTAAGTTCTTGCTTTTTGAGTAGGAGTTTGCGGTCTCGACGGGGCTCGTGATTGTAGATATTGCCGTGGGAATATTCGCCGATATAGAGGTTTTTAATAAATAGCTCTCCGCGAACAAAAAGGCAGTAGGCGTCGTTTAGGTTCACCAAGCCGGCACGAATCGATTTGATTTCTGTTCCTTTCAACATAATACCGGCATCATACTCTTCTAGGAAAAAGTATTCATATTTAGCCTTTCGGTTGGTGATTTCAATATTCTTTTTGAGCTCCGGTTTTTTCATTTATCATTTGATTTCTGCCACAAAATATGTGGAATAGTCGGCAAATATAGCCTAAAAGCAAGCAAAAAATGCAAATTTATCGCATAACTATGCTAGAATTTTCGTTTTTTCATATTATCTGCTACCTTTATGCGTCGAAACTAAACAAACAATCTACCGCTATGAACGAAATCACCAAGAGAACAGGAATACTTCTTATTTTGTTCCTTTCTGCTGCCACTCTATTGGCTCAAGGCACCAATCAGAAATATCTTGATTATATCGAGAAATATAAGATGACCGCTATCTCTGAAATGAGTCGAACGGGTATCCCTGCCAGTATCAAGTTGGCGCAAGCCATCCTAGAGTCCAACGCCGGACAAAGTACGCTTGCGCGAAAAGCCAAAAACCATTTTGGTATTAAATGCGGGCCGGCTTGGCATGGCAAGAAATTTCATTTGGAAGATGATGATTATGATGAATATGGCAATAAGATAAAGTCGTGTTTTAGGGTGTATAAGAATCCCGTATCTTCGTTTATTGCTCATTCCGAATTTTTGCGAGACCCAAGAAAATCCTATCGTTACGGCCCCCTATTTTCCTTAAATCCACTGGATTATCAAGCTTGGGCTTTTGGTCTAAAAGAAGCCGGGTATGCTACGTCGCCCCGCTATCCGCAAATGCTCATTAAGTTAATCGAAGACTACGATTTGTCTCAGTATGACCATGCAGACGACATTGTTTATGATGATACAGATACGGACAATCCGGATATTCCATCAACGAGTGGAAAGGTGAAATTTGGTCGTGTAGGCAAAATCAACGATTTAAAGGTCTTTGTTGCGAAAGGAGGAGAGTCTGTGTATCAAGTGGCTTTCCGCAATGACATTAAGTTAAAGCGATTGCTCAAATACAATAAAGCCGTCCAAAATGGCGAGCAAAAATTGCCGGCAGGATACAAGCTATTCTTGCAGCCCAAAAGAAATAATTGGCGCGGAAGAGCCGCTTATCACTATGTGAAAAAAGGAGAAACTCTATTTGACATCTCTCAAAAATATGGGGTAAGACTAAAGAAACTTAGACGAAAAAATAGACTCCCCGAGCATGCGGAGCCTTTGGTAGGAGAGCGCATCCGAATTAGAGGGTGGCATAGACGCCGGGAGGTGGTGAGATATAAATTGGTCAATACACCCGAAGTGCCGCCTTTAGGCTTGGATACCAACAAAGACGGAGCACCTGACCAAACAAAACCAAAGCCCACGAATGGAGACTTACTGGATATCGAAATATCTCCTTCCGATGAAGACAAAGATGAAATCTTGATAGATGTTGAGCCTTCTACTACAGAAAATGACCCCGAAGCAGATGTTCCTAAGCCCACAGAGACTGTTCCGGACTCCGAAAAACCGGTAGTGGATACGATTGCAAAGGATAAGCCGGTTATCTTAGATGATACCCCGATAATGGTGGACGAATCTACTATTGATGAGCCGGATACCACAACGGAAAGCCCTGATGATGTTCCCGTTGTCACTCATGATGCCCCGCCTGCTGCGGACGCACCAACTTATATCACCATTATCAAAGGAGATACGTTGTATAGTTTGGCTCGAGCATTCGGTCTAACGGTGGCCGAGTTAAAAGCCATGAACGGCCTCAAGTCAAACAACTTAAAAATCGGCCAAAAATTGAGAGTAAGATAATGTCAAAAAAAGCAGAGCGCATTGTTCAGACCATGCTGGAAAATGACTTCTTTAGTCAGTGGTTGGGGATCGAAGTGAAGGCGCTAGCTCCGGGGAGTTGCCTGCTTCAGATGGTTGTTAGAAAGGAGATGGTCAATGGATTTGGGATTGCTCATGGGGGTATCGCCTATTCCTTGGCGGATAGCGCCTTGGCTTTTGCAGCGAATGGGCACGGTACACACAGTTTGTCCGTAGAAACTTCCATCGCTTACTTCAATAAAATGATGGAGGGAGAGACTATTTTGGCGGAAGCAACAGAAATCCATCGCTCCCCAAAATTGGCCAAATATCAAGTAGAAGTTTTTTCGCTTAGCGGTGAAAAAAAGGCTCTGTTTTCCGGTTTGGTGTATCGGACGGGGAAAGAATGGTAGTTTTTCAATAGTTTCCTGTGTAGGGTGAACATGTTGACGTAGGGACGCACGGCCGTGCGTCCCTACGTGAGAAAATGTTAGCAAAAACAGGCGCAAAAAGGGCATTTTCTAGCAAAAATTAGCGGGCGGCTAAATAAATAGTTACATTTTTTCTTTGTGCCATTTTTTTGACTCCTTTGAGAACGCAAAGCTATAATGCCTAAACGTTTATTCTACTCCTTCCGCTTCACCATCGTCAATATCGTTCCAACGGCCACCGTTTCCCCTTCATTGTCATAAATATCCACATACCATTTGACAATGCCTTTTGGGACATCGTCTT
>JALVCY010000048.1 GCA_027009605.1 Saprospiraceae bacterium | reverse complement strand
CCAAAAAAAGAATCAAACCGAAGGGCATCAAACTACTCACCCCGGCCATCCATCCGGCATAATTAGAAACCAAATTGGATTCCGTCCAAATTAATACACCTTGACCAAAAAGCAAAGACTCACTACTTAATACGCCGATAACAAAAATCCAAATGCCCACCTTAGCGAGTAATGTTTTTGCCGAAAATCCACCCAACATCAAAAACCAACCGATTAAAAACAGACTGATAATGCCAAGGGTCACCAAATGAATATAACCCATGACTACGGTGCTTTTGAGTGTCGCAATTTGGTTCACAAAAAAAGGAAAAGCAGAGAGCAGTTGAAAGATTAATTTTAGAGTAAAAGCAATGCCGGAGAGCGAGAGCAGCCGATAGGCTATTTTGTGCTGGGTCCTAAGCCGTTCCAATATCTTTTTTCCGAAAGGTAGGAAATACCCAAATGCTACAATTTGAACCAAGGCAAAACCGCCCCCAACCCAATAGAAGACGCCCGGCGGTTTAGTCCATAACGTCGATAACAAATAGGTCGGTATAACAGCCATATTAGTCAAAAGAAAAATGCGCCCACCTACTTTGGATAGCCGTTTGGACGCAAGTCCGTAATCTTCAATAGACTTAAAAATCATGGCGAAAAAGGCCATAATAATCGCTCCGTTATACAAAAAGTGCAAGTAAAAGAAAATAATTAAGTAATAGATATTCTCCTTGCCGTGACCGGTTGCCATCACCGGCCCCAAGCCCCAAGGCCCTAAGCTAGACAGTACTAAATAAAACAGCCCGGCTTTGGCAAATTTTACGGAAGTGAGCCCCGAAGGAAGCTTTTTGAGCTCCTTGTAAAAGACCCATGCAAACCAATAAGATGCCAACAAATATAACGTCGAAAAACTAATAGAATACAAGCCATATCCTTGTACCGGAAAACTAAAAAGCATCCCCAAAATGGAGATTTCTGTCACTATAAAAATCCGTTGATACGTTTTGTCCAACCTGGCATCCGGTGTAAACTGAGCAATCAAGCCGACAAAGATAGCCATCGAAACCCACCCCAAAAAACCTACATGAGAATGTGCATGCACTAGGTTTTTATACGGGAAACCCACTTCTTGGCCGGCAAAAATCAACCGAATCAACAAGCCGATTATAGCGATTAGGATAAAATGAAAAAAGCCGACCTGTAACCAAAATTTGTTTTTCATCAAGCCATCTCTTCTGCCGGTAACACCTTGCCTGCGGCTTCTCCAAAGCCCACTCTTATCCCATCTTTTTCCGCATATCCCCGCATAATCACCGTATCGCCGTCATGGATAAATCTACGTTCTGACCCATCAGGCATCGGCAAAGGATGGGTTCCCCGCCAGCTCAATTCCAGCATGGAGCCGTAGGATGTTTTGGTTTTGCCGCTGATTGTGCCGGACGCATACATATCTCCGACATTTACATTACATCCATTTACCGTATGATGCGCCAATTGCTGGGGCATATTCCAATACATGTACTTAAAATTAGATTGGCAAACCGTCGCATCAAAATCATCCGTATGAATAACCACTTCCAAGTGTATATCATAGTTTTTCTTTCCTGAAAAGGCCAAATAGGGCAAAACCGGTGGATCTTGTTCCGGCCCGTCCACCCGAAACGGCTCCAAGGCTTCCATGGTCACTATCCATGGGCTCATCGTTGAAGCAAAATTCTTACCTAAAAACGGCCCTAATGGGACATATTCCCACCCTTGAATATCTCGTGCCGACCAATCATTAAACAAGACCATCCCAAAAATATAATCTTCTGCTTGCTCAACCGGTATGCGCTGACCTAATTTAGTAGATTGGCCGATAACAAAGCCCATCTCCAACTCAAAATCCAACAACTTCGACGGCCCAAACTGTGGTGTTCCACCTTCTTCCAATGGGCGAGACTGACCTAATGGCCGCCTAACCGGTGTACCCGATACAACAATCGAAGAGGCCCGGCCATGGTAGCCGATGGGCATTCTTTTCCAATTGGGAAGCAACGCATTTTCAGGGTCTCTAAATAGGCAACCTACATTCGTCGCATGCTCAATACTGGAGTAGAAATCAGTGTAATCCCCAATCTTAATAGGCAGATGCATAATGGCTTCTTCCATCGGCACCGCACAATAATTGAAGAAAATCCCAAATGCCCGGTCATCCTTCAACAAATTTTGTACTTGATGGCGTACTGCCGATGTCGTCTCCTTACCCAAAGCAATAAAGTCATTAAGCGTGGCTTGCGCAAAAACATCCACCGGAAAGTCAAGATGCTTAAAAAAGGCCAAACCATGCATAATTTTCAAATCAATCACATAATCTCCATAGGCAGTGCAAGCCCTAGGTGTTGGGTCTTGTCTCGTGGAAAAGATGCCAAATGGGATATTATGGATACTAAAATCGCTCTTTGACGAAGGCTGGGGGATGGAGTCGGGGACTGGTGTTGCAGACATGATTTGAGTTTTTATTCAAGATGCACTGCAAAGTAACATAGATTTGGGGATAATTGTTGAAAATGGTTGAAGAAGTTGAGACGTTCGCCTACGGCTCTCTGGGTTGAGAACTCGTCCCGATTACTATCGTGGATTCGGACTTCGTGGTTGAGTGCTTCGCAGGTTGAGACGATTTGGGGTTTTGTTTGGGTTTTACTCATCATTGGATATTTGGAATTCTGTTTGGGTTTTAGTTGAAGAAGTTGATTCGCTCGCAAGCTTCGCTAGTTGATTCGCTGCGCTAGTTGAAGAAGTTGAGTAGTGAGTAGTGAGTAGTGAGTAGTGAGAGATGAAAGATGAGTAGTGAGTGGTGAGAGATGAAAGATGAGTAGTGAGTAGTGAGTAGTGAGAGATGAAAGATGAGTAGTGAGTGGTGAGAGATGAGTGGTGAGTAGTGAAGCTAGCCTAGAAAGAAAATAAATCTGCGTATATCTGCGGGAATTAAATCTGCGTATAACTACAAGAAATAACGTTGAGAAATAGCAAAAAAAGCAGAGATGACTTCACCAAAGGGTTCCCTAAAACAACATGGCGAAATCATCTACTGCTAACTTTTGGGGTGAATTATTTCCGGGGAGTTTATTTTACGGCTCAAAAGTACGTGTTTTTATTGTTGTAAGAATGATTTACCTTGTTTTTTTTTATAAATACCTGATTCTACGTAGGTTAGGGATGGTATATTTGGGTAGCAAATTTAGCGTAATCTGTAGGTCAATAGGCTGCTTACTCATTGGTCTCCGACGAAATAGTGGTTGGCTCTACCGAAATATCCCCTTCAAAAATGTCTTTTATTTGGAGCTGCAATTGTTTTTTTCCTTTCCATACACTCTCCAAAATCTTAAAACAAAGAGCAAAACGCTGGCTGTTGATTTGCTCAATAAAATCTCCTTTGCGAAAACCGATTGCTTGAAACGGCTTAGAATGGTCTTTGCGCACCATCAGCCGGATACTATTTTTCTCAATAAAACGAATGGGGCCGGCTACTTCAACATCTTCGCAGACAAAAAGCGGATTGGGATTGCCCGGCCCCAAAGGAGCCAATTTATGCAAATCATCTATAAACTTAGGAGTAATCTCATGGAGTTCGAGCTCTGCATCAATATCCAAAACCGGCGTTTGCTTAGCGATAGAGACCTTTTCCATGCCCGAAAGTAGGTTGGTGTGCAATTCTTCCAGATATTTGGGACTCATGCTAAACCCTGCAGCACTGGGATGCCCACCGAATGAATTAAACAAGTGCTCCGATTGTTGGATAATTTGATGGACATCAATTGTTGGTGTAGAACGTGCCGATCCGACAATTTCACCATTAGACTCGCACATGATGATGGCGGGTTTATGATAGTGCTTAACCATTCTGGACGCCACAATCCCGAGCACACCTTTGTGCCAATTCGCTTGAAAAAGAAAGATAATCGGAATCTGTTCATGGTTTTCGTTGGATTCCCAAATCTTGATGGCTTCATTCAGATTATCCCGGTCGAATAGCCGTCTTTGTGTATTTCGCTTGCGCAAAATATTAGCATATTCGGAAGCCACGAGCCAATCTTCTGCAAGGAGCAACCGGACTGCTTCTTTGCCATCAGATAGACGTCCTGCCGCATTAATATACGGGCCAATACCAAAGACAATGTCAGAAATTGTAAACGGATAGGAATAATTGGTTCGAGCCACCAAGGCTTTTAGTCCTACGCGCGTATTATGATTTATTTGGTGCAAACCAAAAGTCGCCAAAATTCTATTTTCACCAACAATCGGCACATAGTCACACGCAATACTGATTACCACAAAATCCAGCAAAGGCAATAATGCTCGTTTGGGCATTCCTTGATGAGCAGCATAGGCTTGCGCAAATTTAAAAGTAACCCCGCAGCCACTCAAATCCTTACAAGGGTAGGGGCAATCGTTTTGCTTGGGATTCACCAAAGCAATGGTTGGAGGCAACGTTTTTTCCGGAAGGTGATGATCCAACACAATGACATCAATCCCTTTTTCCTTGGCAACCTGAATCTGTGTATGCGCCGTTGTCCCACAATCCATGGCAATCAACAGCTTTACATTATTCTGTTTGGCATAATCGACCCCTTGCAGGGTAAGCCCATAGCCTTCTTTATAGCGATCGGGAATATAAAAGTCCACATTTTGAGAAAAACGCTTTAAAAATGAATAGAGCAAACTCACCGAAGTGACACCATCCACATCATAATCGCCATAGAGCAGGATGCGTTCATCATTTTCTAATGCTTGATCCAAGCGTTTTATCGCAAGATTCATATCCTTCAAAAGCGATGGATCATGTAAGTCATCAAAGGAAGGATTGAAAAATTTTTCGGCTTGTGCCTTAGTCTGCACACCACGAAGGTATAACAGCTTAGCGATGGTCGCACTGACACCTAGCTCCGCAATCAACTGATTGATAACAGGCGTATCAACAGGTCTGTATTTCCATTGTTTCTTCATAGTAAGCGGGACTAACACTTCTCTATCCGAATGATGTTATTCTTCTCAAAAAGTATTACGGTCTAATCCCACCGCCGAAGGTAAGTCTAATCTAAATAATAACCAAATTTATAAGTGGATTATCCAAAAGAAAGGCCATTCACACGAAAACGTATGTGCGCACAGGACGTGCCAAAAGAAACGAAAACATACTACACACAAGTTGTATAGCTTAATTTGGAGAGAAAAAAATTATGCTTCTGTGTACTGCTGATATTTGAGTACAACTAGCATAAGAAATAGAAGGACGGTTAGAATAATCATAGTAGTAGTGTTTCTGTTTGTTGGATAGTGTTCAAATAAAAAGAGCTGAGTTAGAGACTCTTTTTACCCTTCAAATATACGGAAAAACGATTCAAAAAGCAAGTCTATTTTGTGTACATCTATACGTTAAATTATGATTAACACGAAGGATCTACATATTTAAAAAAGTGTGATTTAAAAGGGCTTGTTTGTGCCTGTTTTATGCCGGGTATTATTTCGTTCTACGACAATTTGTGCCTATTTTTTTTTGGATATTTTGGAGTGTGTGACAAATAGTGGGGAAAAATATAAACACTTCGTATCTAATGCGACCGTTTTTCTATTGTACTTGCTCCAAAAGGTCGTTTTTTGAAATCGCTGAAAAAGTTGCCAAATCTTATTCCGGATGTAGGCATTCTGTTCAATTGTTGAGTCCACTCCGAAAAGTCCACTCCGCTAGAAATTAAAGCACGGAACAAAATTTTATTTGGCTACATTGCATAGTACAGCGTGGTGTCGCTCCTACGGAGCTATATTTCTACTATTTTAGTCTTTACAAAGATGTCGCCCCGATGGGGCTCAGGCTTATGTATTTCGGCTATTTTCTCTATTGTCAGCCCCGTAGGGGCGACACCTTTGTAACAGACAATATCGCACGACAGGAAGCCCCGGCGGGGCGACACCTTGGCTCAGTCGCACTAGTTACCAAAAAGAATCCAAATAAAATTTTGTGGACTCAAGAGCAAACCACTACTCTCGACTTTTCGGGGTGAACTCATTGTTCAAGCGTTGAGCGATTGAACAAAATCTCCAAACAGAATAAAATTTGGTGGTTTTGCATCAGAATACTTTTAGGAGTGAACTCAACAATTGAACATATTGTGAACTCCACATTTTGCCTCGAAAAATCCCCTATAATTTTTCGCATAACTCTACCTTCAAATCATCCACCAACAAGATGCTTGGGTGATTATTTTGGATCAAAAGTTGAATCTTATCTTGGGGACTGACATGGCTTGGCACTTTATAGTAAAAGTAAACATAACCCCAAACTTTGGGGTGACTACTCCAAAGACTATATTTAGACTGATCGGCAGCAATCTTATTATTTATCCACATTTGTCTCCAGCGGGATATAGCCCCATTTTTTTCAACATACCCAATCATCAGTGCAGCATCCCACCAAGACACACCTTGTTCGGCATAAAACCAACCACTTATTTTTAAGTATTGGCCGGGATGCGCACCCAATTCTTCAACAGATTTAGAGACTAAAATGATTCTACCATTCTCATTATTTAGCCGCAAGGCAGCAGGTGCAGAATGATACGTTTTAAAATCCAGATGTGCGATAGATGTATCTGAAAAATTATTTTCATAAATATTAGCCAAAGTCTTGGTATATCGGGGCTGGTTTACATTGGAGTCAAAAGTTGCCAGCATGGAATAATCCATTTTGGTTTTTCCAAATATCTTCCAATAATAGGCATCTGACGCAAACTCCGTCCGGGAAACACCCCAAGATTCTTGATAGGTCTGAAATATATTCAACCCGGAAAAGAAAATGACCAGCGCTAAAAAACCTACTTTCATCCATGGTTTTGCGAAAGCATACTGGACAAAATAACCCAAAGGAATCGCCAATAGGGCATAAGGCCCGACCATCGGGCGAGAACCAAAGGAGTTGATATAAAACCAAACATGCCAACTATAGACCACAAACATATAAGCAGGAAGGAAAAGCAAAATAGGCCACAACCAAGTCCGCTTCTTGAATAAAAAAATAATCCCAATTAATGAAAAAATCATCACAGGTGTATATCTGAGCCAGCCATTCTTACCATCTGTTATACCTCCCCAAACATGAGGGTGCTTAAAGTCAAACCCTTCACTGCGGTAGCTGTAATATAGCCAGTCCCCCGTCACCGTCTTCCAATAAAGTAACTGTGGAACAGCCATCAATCCAAAAAACAGCATGGCGACTAATATCTTTGGCCAATGCTCCCTAAGAAAACCAAAACGTTCTTTAACCGCAGCCCCATTCGTCAAGCCATAAAAAATGGGAATAACCAAAACTAAAATATCCGAAGGACGAATCAAGGTTATGAGCCCGGCACTCATCCCAATAAGTACAGCCATCAGCCAAGTAGGGTGGGTGTACCATTTTTCCGTTACATACATCAAAAGCGCATATAGAAAAAACAAATATCCATGAGCCATTTGATTGTTCATATTGGTAAAATAGAACAGATTAGTGGCAAGTGCAATAATAATCAAAACCGTAGCCACCACTTGGGGGCGAAAGTATTTTTTTAATACTTGAGAAAGCAATACCAAACCCAAAAAGGTATAAAATAAGATGCTTGCGGCAAGAGCCAAAATATACGGCAAAGAATAGCCATCTTGTGGTTGCCCTAAAAACTTGGCTGCCAAGTGACCCATCGCAAAAAACGGGCTTTGCAAAATAGCCACCCCACAAGTGTATTTATTGACGAAAGGGCCGGTTTGTTGGCCACTATAATCTTCTCCCAGACCTATAATTTGGCGAATAAACTCAAAATCGTGCTCTATAAAATAGGCCGGCAGATAAGAATAATAACCACCGGAATCCCCCCCACTAACGGCACTTTTGTAAAAATCCAAGTGGAATAATGCTAAGACATTAATGGCTAGTATAAAGAACAATGTCCATCGGATGATACTATTATTTCGGGGTTGATCCATTTTCTCTTTTGTAAATAACTACGTAACGACTTAGCTCGTGTACTTTTGAGCTGAGTAGCTACAAAACAAATAGCTGAACGTCAAAGGTACTTATAATGCTTGAGAAAAAAAACTACCCATCCATTGGGCAATGATAAAATGCTCCTTTGGGCAACATATTTTTGTGCTGAACAAGACACCTAAACAGTTACATGTTATCGACTTATCAAAAAAACAATGGGATAGGGGGGATTATTGGACTAACCAAATTTTATTCTGTTTGTAGATTTTGTTCAGTAGTTGAGTCTGCTCCGAAAAGTCCACGCTGCCAGATATTATAGCACGGAACAAAATTTTATTTGGTTTACCATACTCCCGATAACTAGCTATCGGGATTTACGGAAAGCCACCATGCTAACATAAGCCGTATCAAAATAAATTTATATATTTCGGGGGCGCAGTCGGGCTTTGCCCCTTACTTTTCGATAAACATCACAGTGATTTGACTTGAAAAATTAGCCCATACTTGACTTTAACCGTTTTGTAACTGTTTAGGTGCTCCTATTTTTTGCCTTAAAATAGGAGCACCTAAACAGTTACTAAAACTTTTTTCATCGCTTTGATTCTTGGCCGAGTGGGCTTTCCTGAGCAGACTCACTTTTTAATCGACAATTCTTTCCGTTAGAGAACTTGCGGAACATCTCAAATCAAAATTTATATAAATAATCTTGCATCTTATTAAAAAGAAAATTACCTTTGCAGTCCTATTTTGGGAGATTAGCTCAGTTGGTTCAGAGCACCTCGTTTACACCGAGGGGGTCGGGGGTTCGAATCCCTCATCTCCCACCCGAAAAGCAACTCATCTGAGTTGCTTTTTTTGTATCCAACAAACCGCAAATAAATTCTCCGTATCTTGCGGCGTCTTTCAAAAATGATAAAAATGAGCTTCGAAAAAGAATTACAAAACCGCAGTGAATCTAAATGCGAATTATGCGAATCAACTGATGGCCTGTCCGTATATGCCGTTCAGCCCACACGCAATGATAATGCCGATGATCACGCCTATCTTTGTGCAAATTGTATTGAACAAATCGAAAACCCGGATAAAATTAACCCGAATCACTGGAGATGCCTAAACGCAAGTATGTGGAGTCCGATACCTGCTGTCCAAGTCCTGTCTTGGAGAATGCTACACCAACTAAAAGGTGAAGGGTGGACAGACGAGCTTTTAGAAATGCTCTTTTTGGATGACGAAACCTTAGAATGGGCACAAGCACTTTCCGGATCCGGTGTCAAACACGTAGATGCCAATGGTGTCGTACTCGAAGCCGGTGACACTGTTGTTTTAACTCAAGATTTGAAGGTAAAAGGGGCAAATTTTACCGCCAAACGGGGCACAGCCGTCCGACGAATTTCGTTAGTAGCTGACAATCCCGAGCATATTGAAGGTAAAATTGATGGCCAGCGGATTGTTATTTTGACTAAATTTGTTAAGAAAAAATAGAGCTGCGAGCAAGACTCATTAATCGCTGAATCGCTGAGCCGTACCGTTTGCACAATGATTTTTTGGAAGTAGGACTTCTACATAGAAAAGTGCTTATTTCTATGGCTTTATAGTCTTGGGAGACTTCCAAAATTTGCGGCGGCCGGGCTGTTTCCCACGTGAATCATTCAGGGGAGATTTGGGTCTTGTCATAAATTTTAAAAATCAAGAGACACCATTCTTGGCTCACCTGCCGATTCCTATCAGTACTATGCGGTGCTCCGGGCTAAGCAATCCTATATCTATTTCCCCACGCCAATTCGTTCCCCATTGTGGTATTTCACGATAAAGGCATCGGAAAAGCCCCGGTTTTTCACCTTAGCCATGGTTCTAACGGCTGCCTTGTAATCTGTGAAGTCACCTAATAGAATCCAATAGGTATCTCTTGCAGGAATATAGTTTTTCTCAATCTTCCCTAAACTCTCAATACGCCCAAATTTTGAATGGTGCAAATCACTGTCAATCGAGTTGGGTGCCAGTTGAATCTTGTATGTATTTCCAATGGTGTATTCAATGGGTCTAATTTCTTTTTCTGCTACGTTAACGGAGGTACCAATCGTATTTTTGGGAGTGGCTTGGGTTGCCGCCACCATGGTTTCATAGGCATCCACATCGGTCAAAACAATATCCCGGGTGAGCTTCGGATTTTTACTATTCCCGAAAGTATTGATTCGCATTTCTTTAACGGGAAAGCCGTCTTTTTGGACTTCAACCACATAGTTTTTATTAGACCGAACGGGAAATTTGTAAGCACCGTCCAAAGAAGTTTTTCCCGTAAGGAAGACCAATTCACCGTTTCCATTTTCTTCATATAGAGCGACTTCTGCATTTTTCACCACAAGGTGATTACCATCAAGTAAGAGACCGCTCAACATAAATTGATTGGGACTAAAATTAAAAGAAAAAATATCTTCGTCCGTAGTACTTATTTTTTCGTTGCCAAAAATCCGATTGGACACAATATAACCATTGCTACCGGACTCCGTTTTTACAAAAAACAAATCATCCGCCGGCGAATTTATAGGTGCTCCCAAGTTTTCCGCTTGCGCAAAATGCCCGATATAGCCCCTAGATTTAAAAATATCTTGCCCACCAATACTAACGTGAGCATTGGAACTAAAATACAAGGCTTCTTCATCTGACGAATAAAATGGCGTTTGCTCATCCCCAATCGTATTGACGGGTTCGCCCAAGTTTTGTGGAAACGTAAAATCAAAGTGCTTGCTTGTCAAATCCCTTTCTGCGACCCATAGGTCTAGGCCGCCTTTTCCGCCTTCTCGATCACTGGCAAAAAACAATAATTCTTTATTATTGCGAGAGGTGACATACGGTTGGGTTGTCGTACTACTAGGCCAATTCACATAATCAGGCAAGGCTTCCGGCTGGCTCCAACTGTCATCTTGGCGCACGGTTACAAAGATTCTACATTTGGCTCTAAGACCGTTGGAATTTTCACATTCTGTAAAGTAAAACCGCCGATGGTCGGCAGATAGGGAGCCACTCCCGAAGTGTTTACCTTCAATTTTTGGAAAGTTAGCAGGAATAGATGCCGGTGTCCATTGATTATTCTGCTTACTGGAACGAAGAAAAGTACCTTTTCCATTTTTTACGGAAGTAAAATAAAGCAAGTCATCCGATACGGGGATGGGAGACAATTCAATATCGCCGGAGTTTATAGCTTTTGGCAAATGGTTGACTTTCAATAAGCCGACACTGTTATCTGAATAACTAATCCCCAAGGCACAGCCCTCAATTTCTTTGTCCACTACCTCATTCCAAGCAGCCTTATCACTGCCTTTATAGTGACTAATAAAAAAGACGAACTCACGAATGGCCTGATCATATTGACCGGATTGCTTTAGGCAGCGGGCATATTTAAGGCGCACCAATGGGTAGTGCTTACTATAATCCAAGATTTTGGAATACATATTAGCTGCCCGCCTAAAGTCCTTCACGGCATAATAAGCTTCTGCAGCTTTGAAGGCTATTTTTCTTCTGGATTTGGCTCTATAAGCAGCTTCGTAGTGATAACCGGCTTCAAAGTATTCACCGGTTTTTTCTTTTTTTTCTGCCAAGCGGTAGTGTGCTTTCCAGCTCTGGGCATAAATCGTACTACTCAAAAAAAGAAGTACAACTATGGAAAATAAATTAATACACTGTTTCATGTCTCATTTTTTTAACGGTCACGATGATTAAAGCAGCGCATCTGCCTAACCATGTTCATAGATATTGTTCAGCGGTTTGGTTTTATATATAAAAAAATTACCAAGGGTATGTTCTCCTTATACCAAAAACCTTGCTAAACAAGTCATTTGCCCGAAAAAAAAATTAAAATTCGGGTTTTCTCATTGTTTTGATACATCAAACGTACGGGCTAGCGGCTGTCAATTGCAGACAAATGGCCACAAAAAGACTGACAAACCCCGTTAAATCTGTGTATTTATCCAAAATTACAACATTTTATCTTAATATTCCGAAATATTTTTATATATATTTTTTCGATATTTGTTTATTTCCAAGCGGATTTTGTAACTATTCTGCAATGATAGTAAAAAAGCAACTATTTAGGCACCCACTATTTTGGTCAAAAAATGCCCTTTTTGCGCCTGTTTTTGCTAAATTTTTCTCACGTAGGGACGCACGGCCGTGCGTCCCTACGTCCAACATACACAAAAATGCCTATTTTTTGCCTTAAAATAGGAGCACCTAAACAGTTACGTAAAAAAAAAGAGACGCCTGATAAGTGCGTCCCTTTTTCTGATAAATTTGAGTATTTTGAAAAAAAACTGTCTATCAGCGACTATCCCACCATTTCTTCTGTCGCATCGTCATTTTGGGTAAGATCATCTTCATTCAGATGACTTTTAGGCTCTTTAAAAGGGCGCTCCCCAATTAATTCGACTAAATCGGCTCGTACAATGGATTCTTTACTCAATAATGCTTGCGCCAATCGCTCCACATCATCGTATTTTTCTTTAAGCAAAGCCAAAGCACGCTCGTATTGGAAATCAATCATTTTGCGCACTTCTTCATCTATTAACTCCGCTGTTTTTTCGGAATAAGGCTTTTCAAACATGGAATCATTCTGCATCGCATAAAATGAAACGTTACCAATTTTTTTGTTCATTCCAAAAATAGTGACCATACTATAGGCCATTTTGGTGACTTTATCCAAGTCATTTTGAGCCCCTGTAGAAATACGCCCAAAGAATACTTCTTCAGATGCCCGCCCCCCAAGCGTCATACACATTCTATCTTGTAATTGCTCCATTTGGGTGATATACTCATCTTTGGGAAGGTACTGAGCATAGCCAAGAGTATTCATACCACGCGGTACAATAGTCACTTTAACCAGCGGAGATGCATGCTCCAAAAACCAACCACAGATAGCGTGTCCGGCTTCATGATAGGCAATGACTTTCTTTTCATTCGGAGCGATTAGCTTACTCTTGCGTTCCAGTCCTCCAATTACCTTATCTAAGGCATAGTTAAAGTCATCCATGTGAACAGCCGTCTTTTCTCTTCGAGCCGCAATCAGCGCCGCTTCATTACAAACATTAGCAATCTCAGCACCGGCAAAACCCGGGGTCATTTCCGCAAGGACATCAGGTCTGACATCTTCTCCGGTTTTAATATGCTTCAAATGCACCTTAAATATTTCTCTACGTCCATTCAAGTCCGGCAAGTCAATACCTATTTGCCGGTCAAAACGCCCCGGTCTCAACAAAGCATTATCCAATACATCCGGCCGATTAGTGGCAGCCATCAAAATAACTCCCTTGTCTGTGCTAAAGCCATCCATCTCCACCAAAAGCTGATTGAGCGTATTCTCTCTTTCGTCGTTACCACCTTGCATGGCACCTTTGCCGCGGGCTCTACCTATCGCATCAATCTCGTCGATAAAGATAATACAAGGCGCTTTCTCGCGTGCTTGCTTAAATAAATCTCTCACTCTGGAAGCCCCCACCCCCACAAACATTTCTACAAAGTCCGATCCGGAAATCGAAAAGAAGGGGACATCTGCTTCACCGGCTACGGCTTTCGCCAAAAGTGTTTTTCCGGTACCCGGCGGGCCTACGAGTAAGACTCCTTTGGGTATTTTGCCCCCAAGTGCGGTATATTTTTTAGGTCGTTTTAGGAAGTCCACCACTTCCATGACTTCTTCTTTGGCTTCTTCTAAGCCGGCTACATCTTTGAAGGTGACGTTTACTTTTGAATTTTTGTCAAAAAGTGTCGCTTTTGACTTCCCTATATTAAAGATTTGTCCACCGGCGCCACCGGCGCCGCCACCCACACGTTTCATGATAAACATCCAAAGCAAAAACAACATACCCAGCGGCAACAGCCAGCCCAATAATGGAGCCATCCAATTGGTCTTTTCCACATACTTTGGATCCAATTTAGCATCTGCCGGCAAGGATTCATTCAGTTTATCGATACGTTCCTGAAAGGCATTCGCCGGGCCGATATTAAAGGTATAATTGGGTGTGTTCGGATTAAAAGATTTATTTCGTCCATCTTTGTACTTATCCTTTTTCAAGGCTTCTTCCTTGAGATAAACATTTGCATCGGTCTTATTGATGATTTCTATTTTGGCTACATCCCCGGCCTTGGCCATCTCCGCAAAGCGACCAAAAGAAATGGGCTCAGAGACATTCTCCGATAAATTAAAAATCTGAATAATCACGAAAAGCAAAATCACTGCTCCGTACAACCAATATGGATTAAATTTTGGTGTATTCGGAATCAGTTTTTTATCCTTTTTCTTGTCTTCCTTCATCTGTCTTTTTTTGTTTCCAATGAACCCCATTTTCTTTTGTGCTTACGCAAAAAAAGGGATTATTTTACTAGGCGATTGGAGTGCGGTTTATTTTCGTGAACGTTTTACCACCGATTAGGCAGGACGCTAAATAATATGTTATGAAAATACCCATGATTAACGCCAAAAAACCGGTTTCGTTTTCACTTTTGGATATTTAGACCAATTCTATTGACCAAATAGGCAAAAAAACGGATAAATCTCCATTAAAAATATGTATTCTACTTACTGTATGTCTTTTATATCCGTCCGGTTAGCATCACTCCACAACTCTTCAATATCATAAAATTCTCTAATTTCGGGATAAAAGACGTGAACAACGGTCTCATAATAGTCCATACAAACCCACCTTCCGCGAGAAGCTCCATCCGTATTATTGGGGTTTATTTTACAGTTGCTCTTGACATTACGTTGAATACTACTACTGATTGCGCTCACCTGTGTTGTGGAGTCTCCTTCGCAAATAATAAAGTAATTAACAGAAGCATCCGGCAATTCTCTTAGGTCAAGTAAAACGATTTTTTTACCTTTGACATCCTGAATGCCATCAATAATGGCTTGGTTGATTTCTTCGGCGGTTGTGCGAGCTTGATTGATATTCAAATTATAAGCTGATTAGTAGTAACTACTCAACATGAATCATTTTGACTAAAAAAGGCTATTTTCCCGCTATATTTTGCCTATTTTTGAGCAATAGCCCTGCTATTCCCCAAAAACAGCCCTTTTTTATCTCAAAAGTACCCAAGCTGAATAATTACGATTCGTGAAAAAAATGAATTTTGCTCTTCTCTTTTTTTGCGAAAGCAAAGCAAATTGCAAAAATAAGGAAAACCAAACTAACATGGAGCTCGCTTCTTCTCAATTCTACCCTAAAAAAACAATCAAACACTTCGATTTGTTGCCTTCCACCAATGATTTCGCTATGAATTGGTGTCAATCTGATGATTTGCCCCCGGAAGGTAGCGTCGTTATCACAGAGAATCAATCAAACGGCCGGGGCCAAGCCCAAAACAAATGGCACTCTGAAGCTCATCAAAATTTAACTTTTTCGATGATTTATTATCCGGATTTTTTGGATTTAGACCATATTTTTGCCTTGAATATGCTGACTTCTTTGGCCGTATTGGATGTGGTGCTTGCGCAAAAAATCCCCAATGCCTTTGTCAAATGGCCCAACGACATCATCATTGATTCCCAAAAAGTTGCCGGTATTTTAATTCGAAACATCTTGTCCGGAAAAAAAATAGCTGCTTCCATCATCGGTATCGGTCTCAACGTCAACCAAACAATTTTTCCACCGGAACTCCCCAACCCGACATCGCTTCAACTGAAAACCCACCAAAAACTGAATAAATTGGCCATTCTAAATCAACTCATACAGGCTTTTGAAACTCGATACCTTGCTCTCCAATCCGGAAATTACGCATCCCTGAAAGCGAACTATCTCGACCATTTGTTCTTATTGCACCAAAAGCATTCTTTTGTCCGTAAGGATGGCGTTACTTTTAGGGGAATCATTGTAGATGTGAGAGATTCCGGGCATTTGCTAGTAGATGTGGATGGACGTATTCAGCCCTTTGACTTTAAAGAAATCGGATTTGTTTGATTTGGACATAAATCATCACCATTTCATTTTTTTTAACGTACTTTACAGATAGAAATCAGATTCCCACAAACCATGACGCAAAAATCAACAGCCCCCCAACAAAAATTTGGCACCTTCCTAGGTGTTTACACGCCAAGTATCTTAACCATCCTAGGGCTTATCATGTACTTGAGATTTGGTTGGGTCGTGGGGAATGTAGGCTTAATCAAGACCATTCTTATTGTCTTGATGGCCAGTTCTATTACATTTATCACCGGCCTAAGTGCATCGGCCATAGCCACCAATATCAAAGTTGGAGTCGGAGGCGAATACTATCTGATTTCAAGGAGTTTGGGCTTGGAACCGGGCGGAGCAATAGGCATTCCATTATATCTATGTCGAACCCTGAGTGTGACTTTTTATAGCTTTGGTTTGGCGGAAGCCATTTTGGTACTTTGGCCGGCAGAATGGGGCGTATTACCATCCTATTCCTTGCAAGTGGGAGCAGCAATCATTATAATTTTGGTCACGATGCTTTCAGGAAAAAGTGCAGGTTTGGTACTAAAAAGCCAAATCCCCATCATGATTATCGTCGGCGCCTCCATACTCGCCCTAATAGCAGGAGTCCTTTTGGGCGACCTTCACGCCCCTGTTTTAACGGCAGACTATGCTACAGCGCCACAAGGATTTTGGTATGTTTTTGCTGTATTTTTTCCGGCGGTCACGGGCTTTACTGCCGGTGTGGGCATGAGTGGTGACTTAAAAGACCCACAAAAATCTATCCCGACCGGGACTTTAGGTGCTGTTGTATCCGGAGCAATCATCTATTTAATTATTCCTATAATTTTGTCCATAACCGGAGCATTGACCATCGAACAATTAGCCGATCCGGATGCCGGTGTGACCATTTGGACAAGGCTGGCCATACTAGGCCCTTGGATTGTCTATCCGGCCGTTTGGGGAGCTGTATTATCTTCTGCTTTTGGAAGCATATTAGGAGGTCCTAGGATTTTGCAGGCCTTATCGATGGATGGGCTTGCGCCAAAATTCCTATCCAAACTCTCCAAATCCGGACAACCCACCATCGCCACTTGGATAAGTGGCGCCATTGCTTTGCTGGCAGTATTTCTTGGAGAACTAAATACCATAGCTCAATATGTTTCCGTCTTATTTTTGACACTATATGTAGCGATTAACCTGAGCGCAGCCATTGAACAACTCATCAAAGAGCCTTCCTACCGTCCCCGCATTCATGTCCCTTGGTACGTGTCTGTCTTTGGTGCGATAGCCGCCATTGTAGTGATGATATTGATTAACCCTTGGGCTTTTGTTTTTGCCTTCGGTTTAGAAATCGTTATTCTGACTTATTTGGTCTCTAAAAAAATGGAACAACAATGGGGAGATGCCGCCGCCGGAATCTGGATGCGCATCAGTCGATTTGCCTTACTAAAGCTCAATGCCCGAAAAATCCACCCTAGAAATTGGCGTCCGATTATGATTCTTTTTGTCCGGGACATCAAGGAGCGCATCAACATCGTACGATTTGCCGCTCTACTCGGTCAGAATAGTGGCGTATTGACCATCTCCAAGCTCATTATTCCCGAGAAAAAAGAAGACCTACTCACCAAAAATGAAGTCGCATTCAATATGCAAAAAGACCTAAAATCTGAAGGCTTGCAAGCTTTTACGGAAGTGAATATTGCCACCGACTTTAAAACAGGAATGTATCAAGTCGCCGCTTCTCATGGGATTGCCGGACTAAAAACCAATACTGTCGTTTTCGGTTGGTCTCAACAAGAGCAAGGCAAAATCCAAGAATTAAAAATCATTCAA
>JALVCY010000047.1 GCA_027009605.1 Saprospiraceae bacterium | reverse complement strand
CCCCGTAGGGGCGACACCTTTGTAACAGACAATATCGCACGATACAGGAAGCCCCAGCGGGGCGACACCTTGTCTCGGTCGCACTAGTTATCAAAAAGAAACCAAAAAAAATTTTGTGGGCTCAAGAACAAACCACCACACCCGACTTTTAGGAGTAAACTCAACAATTGAACAGAATGTATGCTTTTTTCCAGCTATCTCAAAAAAACGGCTTTTCGGATCAAGCTCATCAATTAGACCGAAAAATCAATAGTCAAATTAGCCCCTAAAGTTTCAAAACTCCAAAAACCCCGTGATTCTGGAAGTTTTCGGGACTCTTTACAAAAATATTCTAAACTCAATTCGCTTTATTTGGGAATGGCATTTTTCGGAGAGCCCAAGCCGGATTTTTGTAACATCCTGACCTTCAACCCTTTACCATCAACAAACTAGAGTATTCCGTAGCCGGCAACCAAAATACCCGGACACCGAAATACCAAAACTTAAATTAGACCTTTGCAAAAGTCATGATTTTAAGCACTAAATAGCATCCTAATCAGGTTAAAGCCCTATATTTGCCCCACTTATTTCAAATTAAAAATGAAAGCGTTATGGTTAAGGCACATTCTATGCACATTCCCATCATGGGTCTTGGGTTTACGATTGATACGCCGGCGAAGGTGGCACAATATGGAATTGACTCCGTACTTTCCCTTGGAGATGACATCCTTATTGAAAAGATGAGAAAGGCTTATTGTGAGAAGTTTTTGATTCCTTATGAAGAAATTACGACCAAGATTGAAGATTTCCGTGCGAAAAGAATTACGGCCTATCTCAACTTAATGCACAAAATAGCTACCGATAAGTTTGAAGATCTAAAGGCATCTACTTTTGAAGCCGGCAGCGAACTGAAGAAATATATCGACATGCTTCCCAATACATCGTCCATCAAGAATGAGTTCTTTGAATTGATGGAAAAGATGCCCAACATGGACGAAATCAAGAATTGGGCAAAAAATGCCCTAAAAATGGGAAGCATTGACGTCAATATCATGACGAAAGTAGATCAAACCAATTACAAAAATGGGGAAGCCCTGCCCATTGAATACAATGATGCTTTTGCCGGTATCCGGGGTTTTGCGACTAGTGTCTTGGAATCTTCTCTCGTCTTTTCTGCCGGAATGAACCCTAGACTTTATGGTTATGCCGAAGAGTTTGATGGTTTCTATCCCGACGAGTCCGGTTATATAAAGAAAAAAATCGTGCTCAAGGTCAGTGACTACCGGTCAGCGATTATTCAGGGCAAATTTTTAGCAAAGAAAGGACTTTGGGTCTCTGAATTTAGAATTGAATCCGGCTTAAATTGTGGGGGGCATGCTTTTGCCACGGATGGCTTTTTGTTTGGGCCCATATTAAATGAATTCATGAACAAAAAAGAAGATTTGCGAGAAGCGATTTTTGCTATTTTGAAACCTGCCCTAGAGAAAAAAGGCCGGGTTGTCCCCACAGACACCCTCCCGCTCAAAATCACCGCACAAGGTGGAGTCGGTACCGCTGAAGAACACGAATTCTTATTGGATCATTACAAAGTGGATTCTGTGGGTTGGGGAACCCCATTTTTGCTAGTCCCCGAAGCTTCTTCAGTGGATGAAATCACCATGAACAAACTCATGAATGCCGAAGAAAAAGACTTGTACGTCAGTAGTGTGTCGCCCCTTGGCATCCCTTTTAACAATCTTCGGAACAACACCAAAGACTTAGAAAAAGAAGCCTTAATTGCAGCCGGTCGTCCGGGGAGTCCCTGTCCTAAACAATATTTAACATACAATACCGAGTTTACAGAAAAACCTATCTGTGAAGCATCTCGCCAATATCAGAAGCTAAAAATCAAGGAGTTAGACAGTAAGGGACTAGACAAAGAAAAATATCAGATTGCCTATAGAAAAATTGTCAATAAATCCTGCCTTTGCGTTGGACTTGGCACTTCGGCGCTCACCGTCAACGGTGCGGACAACAAGGTAGAAGGAGAAGCGGTTTTAGTCTGTCCCGGCCCCAATATGGCCTATTTTTCCCGTAAGGTCAGCCTTGCGGAAATGATGGATCATGTCTATGGCCGTACCAATATTATTGCCCGCAATGACCGCCCGAATATGTTCATCAAAGAGCTTAAAATGTACATTGACTACCTCAAAGAAAAGGTAGATGCTGCCAAAGATACCATGGACAAAAAGCAAGAGAAATATCTAACTCGCTTTGTGACCAATATGAAGGAAGGCATCCAATACTACAAAGATTTGTTTGTGCAGACCAAAGACAGATTTATCAATACTAGAGCCACCATCCTTTCGGAATTAGAAATAAGCGAAAAACTCCTAAATCTCTTGAACTATGAAATCGAAACCATCGTCGAGGAGAGCAAGAAAGTTGAAGTTTAGGGGTGACGGGCGTAGGCGGCTTGGTTGAGGATTCTTTGAGTAGTGAGTAGTGAGTAGTGAGTAGTGAGTAGTGAGTAGTGAGTAGTGAGTAGTGAGTAGTGAGTGGTGAGTGGTGAGTGGTGAAAAAAATCAACTTTTTCAGCGCAAGCTCATCGGTTCAAAGGATGAAACCGCAAAATGGTATCCCGCAAATAAGCTGTATCCAGATGCGTATAAATTTCTGTTGTTGTAATGGATTCATGACCGAGCATATCTTGTACGGCCTTTAGATTCGCCCCCCCTTCAATCAGGTGAGTCGCAAAGGAATGCCGAAAAGTATGTGGACTGACTTTCTTTTGAATTCCGGCGGCTTTCGCCAAATCCTTGACCATCAAAAAGACATACACTCTTGTTAACTTCTTGCCCCGGCGATTCAGAAATAAAAAATCTTCGTGCTTGGGATCAATATTCAATTGTTTTCTTCTCACCCCTTCGATGTAGAGTTGGATGTGTTTGATGGCTTCTTCTCCGATGGGAATCAATCTTTCCTTATTGTTTTTGCCGATGACTTTGATTAAGCTGATTTCCGGAAAAAAATTAGAGCGTCTCAAGGTCACCAATTCTGTCACCCGTAGTCCACAAGCATACAAGGTTTCAATCATCGCTCGATTGCGTGTCCCGTGGCCGGTGGACAAGTCTATAGCGTCCAGCATGGCTTGGATTTCATCATACCGCAAGACGTCCGGA
This sequence comes from Saprospiraceae bacterium, assembly GCA_027009605.1. Classification (GTDB taxonomy): domain Bacteria; phylum Bacteroidota; class Bacteroidia; order Chitinophagales; family Saprospiraceae; genus HyVt-613. The sequence continues at coordinate 2,462 of JALVCY010000047.1, read as the reverse complement.
ATCCGCCGACTAGATTTCGGCATATCTAACAATGCAGCCGGATTATCGGATATCAAATCATCCACCAACAAATACTTGTAAAAAGCACGAATCCCCGAGAGAATGCGAGCACGTGATGTCTTTTCCAACCCCATCTCTCCCATCCAAATCAGCATTTGCCGCAAGTCATCTGTTTGCACTTCAACCGGAGTCAAGGGGCTATCACCCAAGGCTAAAAATTGCTCCAATTTCTCAATATCGCGCACATAGGCCTTCACCGAATGTTCAGACAATCCGCGTTCGTACATCAGATACGCTTCAAAACGTTGAATGGCTTCTTTCCAGGTCATGATTAATGGTTTAACGATGAGTTTCTCCTAAAAGTATTCTGATGCAAAACTACCAAATTTTATTCTGTTTGGTGATTTTGTTCAATCGTTCAACTGTTCAACTGTTCAATCGAAGGTACTGGAAATCAACTAGTTATGTACAATCAGTTGAACGATTGAACGCTTGAACGCTTGAACAGAAGGCATTCCATCAAAATAATATTTGGCAACTGTTCCAACGATTTCAAAAACCCGACTTTTCGGAGCAAACTCAACGCTTTGAACAATTGAACAGAATGCATGCATAGCTAGTAAACCTTCTCTACCTTTCTCAACTAAAAACCAAACAAAATATCGAATGCTGAACAGAACAATCACCATGCATAGAGCGCCGTAGGTACGACACCTTTGTAACTGCCGAATATCGAATGATGAAGTAAAAACCCAAACAAAAACCCAAATCAACTCAACCTACGAAGCTCTCAACCACGAAGTCCGAAGGACGAGTCTCAACCTAGAGAGCCGAAGGCGAACGTCTCAACTTTTTCAACTAGCGAAGCCTGCGAGCGAATCAACTTCTTCAACTTTCTCAACTAACAGAATATCGAATGTAGAATACCGAATAATGAAATAAACGAAGCCAAGAACAAACCACCACCGAAGCCAAAGACCAAAAGCGCCACAGGTGCGCCCCAAAGACCAAAGACCAAAAACCAAGCTCATCCCCCACCAATACCCCAATAAACCAAAAAAGCCGCCAAATAAGCCCATCCCGTCATAAAGAAAAACTGCAAAACCGGCCATTTCCAGCTATTCGTCTCCCGCTTCACTATCGCCAAAGTACTCATACACTGCATCGCAAAAACATAAAATATCAAAAGAGAAAACGAAGTTGCTGTAGTAAAAACAATCTCTCCTTTTGAATTTCGATAATTCGTTATTTTTTCTCGTAAGCTCCGATCATCGGCCCCTTCGCCAAGGCTATAAATCGTGGACATCGTACCCACAAATACTTCTCGTGCCGCAAACGAGGTAAGCAAGGCAATACCGATTTTCCAATCATAGCCTAGGGGTTGGATGGCCGGCTCAATAAACTTGCCCAAATGACCGGCATAAGAATTTTCTAACCGATAAGAAGCCATTAGATTTTGGGTTTCTGCCTGACTCATATTTTGCTGAAATGCGACTTTCTGCGCCTGCTGCGTAGCACGAGCCATGGCACCGTCAGGACCATAGCTGGCCATCCCCCATATCACAATGGATATGATCATAATTATTTTACCCGCACCAATCACAAACGAGCTCGTCTTCTCCCACATCTCCATAAAAATATTCCGCCAGACAGGTAGCCGATACGAAGGTAATTGCATCGCCAAATAGCCTATTTCTTGCGTTTTGATGATGTATTTTAGCGCAAGCGAACTCAACAAGGCCGCCGCAATACCCAACACATACAAACCCGTAAAGACCAAACCTTGAAGCCCAATTCCCCAAAAGTATTTTTCGGGCACAGCAATACCAACCAACAACACATAAACCGGCAACCTAGCCGAACAACTAATAAATGGAATCGTCAATATGGTTGTCAAACGCTCCTTCCAATTGCTGATGGTACGCGTCGTCATAATCGCCGGAATCGCACAAGCTCCTCCTGAAATCAAAGACACTATACTCCGCCCACTCAAGCCAAATCGCTGCATCAACCGGTCAAACAAAAACACTGCCCGCGCCATATAACCTATCTCCTCCAAAAGCCCAATCAAAAAGAATAAAATAGCAATCTGTGGAATAAAAATTACAATCCCGCCCAATCCGGCAATAATCCCATCTGCCAGCAAGTCTCTAAACCAACCTTCTGGCATAGTTGATTTCACCCAATTGTTAAGGCTTGAAAACCAGCCATCTATCCAATCCATCGGATAAGAAGCCCATGAATATATGGCTTGAAAAACAAAAAATATAATCACAAAAAACAGTACCGGCCCAATCCATTTATTGGTGAGTATGGCATCCAGCTTGTCCGAAAAGCCTTGATTGGCACCGGCCAATTTTTGGATACTCCTATGGACGGTCGGCAAAAAACCATCATAGCGGGTCATCGTTTCATCGATTTGACCTTTTAGACTGTCATATCCGGATGCCGCTTTTTGGAGG
>JALVCY010000046.1 GCA_027009605.1 Saprospiraceae bacterium | reverse complement strand
TGTCAAAAAAGGCAAGATTCAAACGAATCAAATCGACTTATCCAAGTTGGAGACAGGAGTCTATTTTATTAAAATAGTGGAAACACCGTCCGGCAGGATAAATGTTGCCAAAATATTTAAGGAATGACAATTAATTTAACGGTGTAACGGTATAGCGGTGTAACGGTATAACGGGTAGGCAGCCAGGAGAACGTACTCCTTGAACGCCGAAGGCAATTGAACGCCCGAAGGGCAATTTGAACGTCCGAAGGACATATTGAACGCCGAAGGCAACTAACGGTATAGCGGCACAACGGTGAGTCTGCTCCGAAAAGTCGGGTTTTTGAGATGGTTGGAAAAATTGCCAAATTTTATTCGGGATGCATGTATTCTGTTCATTTGTTGAATCCGCTCCGAAAAGTCCACGTTGCCAGAAATTAAAGCACGGAACAAAATTTTATTTGGTTACCATACGGTTTCCTTTTACAAAAGGGAAACCTGTGGAAGGGTTTTCATAAAGAAACCAAATAAAATTTTGTGGACTCAAGAACAAACCACTGCACTCGACTTTTAGGAGTAAACTCAGCGTTCAAGCGTTCAACTGATTGCACATAACTAGTTGATTTTTAGTACTTTCGATTGAACAGTTGAACGATTGAACAAAATCTCCAAACAGAATAAAATTTGGTGGTTTTGCATCAGAATACTTTTCGGAGTAAACTCAACGGTGTAACGGTTTAACGGCTAGGCAGCCAAGAAATCTTCCTAATTGAACGCCGAAGGCAATTGAACGTCCAAAGGACAAACCTAACTAATTAAAGCTCCCCTAAAAGACCTAAAATCTTAGAAAAATCCTTATCTTGTCGGAACAAAATCGAAGTCAGCCACAAAAAACCAAAAGATGAGAGCATTTTTCATTCTATTAGTCACAAGTCTTTATTTAGCAGGCTGCAGCCAGCACAAGCCCATTCAAGACCCAATTCCCAAACACAAAACTTTTAAAATAGACTCAAAAAAGGTTGGGGAAACAAGAATAATAAATGTTTGGACTCCGGCTTTCTATCAAACCGGAAACGAAAAATATCCCGTCTTGTATATGGCTGATGGAGGCATAAAAGAAGATTTTCCACACATTGCCAATACACTTGCTAAATTAATAGCAGAAAAAAGTATCCCGCCAATTATCCTTGTTGGCATTGAAAACACAGACAGAGGGCGAGATTTAACCGGTTTTTCTGAAACCGCATTTGATGCTCAATATTGCCCTCAGACAGATGGAGCCAAAAACTTCCGTTCATTCATCACTCAAGAATTAATTCCTGAAATAAATAACAAATATAGAACTTCAGAGAAGAAAGGAATTATCGGAGAATCTTTGTCAGGACTTTTTGTAATGGAAACATTGATGCAACACCCTGAGTCATTTGATTTTTACATTGCTTTTGACCCTTCTTTATGGTGGAATGACCATTATTTGGTTAGAAATGCAAACGACCTATTGGGAAAATTCCCTGACAAAGAGATCAAACTTTGGTTTGCCGGTTCCAGTGCAGAAGATATTTCAATATACACCAATGAATTAAACAAGGTGTTGGAAAATAAAGCCCCCACAAAACTAAAATGGACATATTCAGACGAACCCAAAGAAAAACACAATACAATTTTTAGGGCAGCCAAAGAAAAGGCTTTGAAATGGATATTGAATGACCATACTTAGCGCCTTCTGATTTTTCAAAAAATGACATAATTTACTGATAATCACCTACTTACATGGGCTGCATTTTCTTTTTTAAAATCTCAAGTGCAAGGTTTTCTAATAAAGCATTGAAAAAAAATTGCACTTTAGACCAGATAACCAATAAAATCAAGAGCAAGGTACTCACATAAAATATTACCATGCGATATTATTCTTTAATATTCAATCCTTTTGACATTAACCAGAGAGCTAAAAACAATTCATTTAGAATTATCGGTAACATAAGAATTTGAAATACCATCGAATCAAATCCCAATAAATTAATAATTGTTACGACAAAAAGTAATAAAGTTGCAAGAATACCCCATATTGAAATAAACTTTGGGACAATCTGAGTTCGATACAGTAACGTATAAAAGAATAATGCCCCTAATATAAAGAAGTATATATGTACTTTACTGTAAATCAACTCTCTATAAGGTTCTAATGTAGAATCTAGGATAAATACGCCCCCCATAATCATTAATGCTCCTTCTATAATTCTCGATACTAAATAAGCACGAGCTAATTTCTTATTCCCCTTTGAATAAAATAATGGTAACATAAGTACCGGTATTCCAATTACAGCTAACCCACTTATAATATCCGTAATTACTCCGAGTATTTTGTTGTTCGTAATCGTATATGTAAGCATACTATAGGCTGCCAAAATTAATAAACCTATATGAAAAGCTCTTTTTTTGTTTGGATTATTTATCATGTTGTTTAGCGTTTATTGCAGTTACCAAAAGAAAATTCAACGGACAGACCACAATCCAAACTAGAAGTCCATTTATTCATTTTTTGCCCAAGCCCCAGAACTAAAAGCCCAAAACCCTACTCTTTTTCCCGAAAGGGAGTCAAATAAAAAACAACACTCGCATTCAACCCCGCATCAAAAAATTGATAAGAAGAATCTGTCGTTTTAAACCAAAAGAAGTGTGGCCCTAGTCTTAACCCCCATCTATTCCCCAAAAACCACTCTTTATCCAGACTCATATTAAATCCATACCCTTTTCCGGCTGAATCTCCCGAAGGATCCGTCCATTTTTTGGCGAAAGCCACGAAACCGGATGCCCCCAAAACAGACCAATTAATATCCTTTCGGATGCGATAATTAAAGCCCACTCCAAAACCATTGATATTGACAAAATCATACTCCTTGACTTTCATTTTGACCAATCCACCCAGCTCCCCTACTTGCAAAGCAAATTTATCCGTGATTCCATAGCCAATCGCATGGTTTTTTGTCACCAAAGACCAGCCGGCCTTCTTTAAACCGGTATTCTCTTTTATGTAACCGGAGCCCATACTAATTTTCACAAAAAGCCCTTTTTGAGCATGACTTTCTGCTAAAGAAAAGAACACTAGAAAAATTAAAACCGCCATACGAGTCCATTTGGATGAGCCGATTGGCTTAAATTGACTGCTATATTTTTTTGTCATCATTGCATTTTACAGGTAAGACTAAGCTAGTAGCCATTTTGTTACAATTTCAATAAAAATTGAAATTTTGGGCTAAAAACACCGAAAACCGAATATCTACAAGATAAAATCCCGTTTATTTATCCCCATTTTCATTACAAATGCCTATCTTTGCAGATGAAAGTGGGCATTCCACCTATTCATCACAAAAGTTTAAACATTTGGCCAAAAGAAGAAGACCTCAACCAAGAGTTGTAAAACCCCAATTTAGAGTTAATGACAACATTCGCATCCCGGAAATCCGCCTAGTCGGTGATAATCTGGAAGAACTAAGCGAAATCGTCGGTGAAAAAATAGAAACCGGCATCTATTCCACCAATAAAGCCAAAAGATGGGCAGAACAAGCAGAATTAGACCTTGTCGAAATCTCACCTAACGCCAAGCCCCCTGTTTGTAAGATTATAGACTACCAAAAATTTCTTTATCAAAAGAAAAAAAGAGAAAAGGAGCTCAAGTCTAAAACAGCCAAAACAGAACTAAAAGAAGTCCGATTTGGGCCTAACATTGACGACCACGACTTCTCTTTCAAGCTCCGGCACGCCAAAAAATTCTTATCTGAAGGTAACAAAGTCAAAGCTTACGTGCATTTCCGCGGACGAACCATTATCTACAAAGACCGCGGTATGCTTGTCCTGCTTCGATTTATCAAAGAATTAGAAGAATATGGCACCGCCGACGAGTTGCCTAAAATGGAAGGAAGACGGATGTTGGTGATGATTTCTCCTAAAAAGAAATAATAAGGTACCGGTGGTTGAAACCGCCGAAGTCTAATAACACTACATTTTAACGCCCACATCTTAACGTAAGGCGTTCAGGAAGTTATTGAGTCCACTCAAGAAAGCTCTACTGTCCAAGAATTAAAAGAAAGGAGCAAAAAAACTATAAATACCGCTGCAAACAATAAAAAAAACAGTTACCTTTGCAGCCTAAATTTTTAACTATGCCTAAGATGAAGACACATTCCGGTGCCAAGAAACGATTCAAAGTAACCGGAAAAGGAAAAATTAAGCGTTTTCACGCCGGAACTTCGCACCTAAAGCGGAAAAGAACTAAAAAAGCAAAGCGTAACTTACGCCACGCCGGTTTGGTAGATGCTGGACAAGCAAAAACCATCAGACGCGATTTGCTTGTAAAGTAAGACTTCAATTTTTTAACAAGTTGTTCAGATCCAAAGTATTTCCCTATGGAAATCTCTGCCAGCTAAAAAATTAAAAACATGCCACGTTCAGTAAACTCAGTAGCATCTAAAAGAAGACGGAAAAAAATCTTAAAAGCAGCCAAAGGATATTGGGGTGCTAGATCCAAGGTCTATACCGTCGCCAAAAATGCCGTAGAAAAAGCAATGGTTTATGCTTATATCGGCAGAAAACAAAAGAAAAGAGCTTTTAGAAGGCTTTGGATTGCTCGTATCAATGCAGGCGCTCGCCAAAACGGTACGACTTATTCTCGCCTTATTCACGGCTTACACACTAATAACATCGACCTAAACAGAAAGGTACTCGCCGATATGGCGATGAACCACCCTGAAGTCTTTAAGGAGATTGTCAATAGTGTAAAATAAGGTTCTGTATTAAAACTTTTTTTGAAAGCAAGTTACTTTTCAATGTAGCTTGCTTTTTTTTTGCCATCTTTCTTTCCGCCGGCAATTAACGGTATAACGGTGTAACGGTTTAACGGTATAACGGCTAGGCAGGAAAGAGAGATATTGCCCCTTGAACGCCGAAGGCAATTAACGGTGTAACGGTTTAACGTCTAGGCGGCTAAAAAATCTTACAACCATCAATTACAGAAACCCAAATGTCATATAAAGAAGTAAAATCCCAATCAAAAATCCAAATCTCTCAACTAGCGAAGCGAATCAACTAGCGAAGCTTGCGAGCGAATCAACTTCTTCAACTAAAAACCAAACAAAATTCCAAATATCCAAGAATAAAAAAAATCCCAAACAAAACCCCAAATCATCTCAACCTGCGAAGCACTCAACTACGAAGTCCGCAGGACGAGTTCTCAACCTAGAGAGCCGAAGGCGAACGTCTCAACTTTTTCAACTAGCGAAGCGAATCAACTTTTTCAACTCTCTCAACTAAAACCCCAAACAAAATTCCAAATATCATTTAATGAGCAAAATCCCAATCAAAACCCCAAATCATCTCAACCTGCGAAGCACTCAACTACGAAGTCCGCATCCACGATAGTAATCGGGACGAGTTCTCAACCTAGAGAGCCGAAGGCGAACGTCTCAACTTTTTCAACTAGCGAAGCGAATCAACTTTTTCAACTTTCTCAACCATCTCCCCATCCAATCGTTATCAAATTCAAAAAAAAACATGGAAATCATCTTCGCCACCGGCAACCCCAATAAAATCAAAGAAGTCAACCAAATTCTCGGAGACACCAAAGTCACCATC
>JALVCY010000045.1 GCA_027009605.1 Saprospiraceae bacterium | reverse complement strand
GGTTCCGGCAGCTTATACAGCTATTGCAAGGTGCTCCGATGGTCGGCTAATGCCTGTAAATATTAAATAATGGATAGGAATGAAGCTTTCGCAAATAATATGGCTAGTGAGATGTCCGGTTTCCTTTCGGAAAAAAAATAATCCATCTCCAAAACTGACTAAAAACCCCATTGAACGGCACGAAGAGCCACCTGAACGGCCAAAGGCCAATTTGAACGCTGCGTTAGCAGCTATTGAACAAAAAACATTATGCAATCATGCCACAGCAAAATGCCGGTTTCTAATTTGATTTTACAGAAGAAAACCCTTAACTTCGTGCGGTACTTGACCTGATAACAGGTTGTAATTAAATAATCAATAAATTGTTAAATGATGAGAACAAAATTAGGAAAAATTTTATTGCCAACGGCTTTGGGCTTTATGGCTGTGTTAGGGGTGCTAATTGCCATTAATGTTATCTTTAACGGAGGAACTGTTTTTACAGAGTCGGATAATGGCTTTTTTATGTATTTCGTTGCACCGGCTTTTGTAATAGCAGCGCTCATTCAATACAAGCTGACCCTTCCATTTTGGAAGCAATTTAAGATCTCGAAAAAAATATTTGGTCTCCGTATGATTGAATTTGTAGGCCTTCTTAGTATAGTTTCGGGGTTGATTTTCGGTTGGGTTTTTTGGGAGAGAGACTATGGGTTCACTGAATTTATTTTAGTATCTCTTACAGGTATAGTGGCATTTGCCATTTATTGGACGGTGAATGTAACGACCTTAAAGCAGCTGGATGCCGGATAGTTTGTCGAAGAGAACATTAAGCTATTTGGGTAACTGCTCAGCATTGGATGTTTGACAAAAAAGAGACTTTTTTAGTCAAGATGAGTCGTGCTGAGTAGTTACCTTTTTTTGTAAAACTGTCCATTTAATCTGTCTTTGACAGACGGTCTCTCTGTGTCCTAATTCACTTATTTGCGGATTCTTCATTTAGCCGGTTACCTTGCGGAAAAAATAACCCATCTCCAAATATGCCTAAATCTCTTGAACGGCTCGAAGAGCCACCTGAACGGCTAAAGGCCAATTTGAACGCTGCGGTAGCAGCCATTGAACAAAGAGAAAAACAGATTTGGGGCAGGAACGCAAACTAAAAAGTCGTAAGCTTATATTACTGCGAAATAAACCAATCGAGATACTGATTCAGTTGAGCACTCAAAAAATAAGGTAGATTCAATAGCTTAAATGATTTCCCTTTTGTGGTTTGTGCATTCTCGACGGATATGTAGTTGGCTAAAAGGCGTACTGCATAGTTGTGGTCTGTTCTGTTCATAAACTCATGAAGCGAGCGTAATCTTCCTTGTGGGCCGGATTTTACTTCTACCGGAATAAGTTTTCCTTGATATTGGTGAATCAAATCCACTTCTGCATTGCTGCGGGCATTTTCCCGAGTCCAGAATAATGGTCGGTAGTTGATATTTGTTGATTGGGCTGTTTGTTCTTGAAAAATAACATGGTTGATGATATGCCCTTTGTAATAGTTATTAAAATCTTTAATGGACAGCATCTCTAGTTGAGTTTGACTCGCATAATTCAATAAGCCGGTGTCTAAAAATTGAAGTTTTGGTTTTCGTTTTAAATTGGGTAGGGGCGGTGGAGTAACAGCATTAGTCGGTCTAATAATTCTAATTAACCTTGCTTTGTCGAGCATGCGAAAGGCTTCGGAAACTTCTCTGGATTTGTAGTTGGATTGACCAAAATTTGCGTAACTTATTCTTTCTCTTGTGAATGGCGCAGTATCTAGGATGTGTCTGATGACTTTACTCTCAGATTTGTTATGTGCATATTTTTCAACATCATCCAAGTAGTTGTCCCATATCGAAGAATATACTTCCTGGAGCTCAAGCAATGAACGATTGTTTTGGACATAGACTTTTACGATTTCAGGCATGCCACCAATAATAACGTACTGGTGAAATAAATCTAATAACTTGTGAAAAGCAATCTCCGGCAAAGGGATTTGGTGTAAATATTTTACCGCAAGGTCTTCACCTATGGCTAGCAAAAATTCTTCAAAATCTAGTGGGTGTAGTACCTTTTGAATGACGCGGCCAACCGGGAAAGCGCCAGCATCTTTTAGGGCAAACTCAAGCAATGAGCCGGCGGCAATAACATGGAGTTGTGGGAGCTCTTCATAAAAGTAACGAAGTAAACTGATAGCAGAAGGAACTTCTTGAATTTCATCAATGAACAATAGGGTTTCGGATAATGAACCGGCTAAACCTTTTTCTAAAAGTATCGCTTCCATGATTTTTTTTATATCATCTCCGTAATCAATAAAAAAACGTCGATCTTGGCTTTTTTCTAGATTTAAAGAGATGAATTGAGTATAATCCTTTCCAAATTGAGTTATAATGGTTGATTTGCCAACTTGTCGTGCACCTCTTAATATCAAGGGCTTTCGTTGTGTGTTTTTCTTCCAGATTTGGAGTTCTGTTAATAGCTTGCGCAAAAAAATCATAGCGTTTTATTTCGTTTTTATGGCAAATATACGCTTTTTGTAACAAATAAGGGGTTATTTGTGCCGAACTTTGTAACAAATAAGGGGTTATTTGTACCAAATTTTGTAACAAATAAGGGGTTAATTAGATTTATGCCTAAAACAAATCATCCAAAACCAAGACTTGATCCACCAAGCCGATGCTGTGTTTATTTGGGGTGACTTTGTAAGTTATAAACGCCGCAAATAACCACTTTTAGCGACTTATCCAAGTTATACGCCGCTAAATGTCGTGTCAATACATCATATTTAGCGTGGTATAAAAATTATAGCTCGCTAAATCTATGGTTAGAATAGCACATTTAGCGACCTATAAAAACCTATCCGCTGCTAAAACTGCCCAAAAACACCGGTTTCAGCCGGCAATAAGAACTTATCCGCTGCTAAAACTGTCTGGAAATCCATAAACGACTCGAAGGACAATGGGGCAGTCGGGTTTTGTTCTCTATATTTCGACAAATAACAAACTGATTTAACATAAAAAATTAGAATAAATCTTGATTGTAAAAAAAGAATCATTAATTATAACTAGATGATAATCAGCCCTTTATAGAACTCTCGAGCTCAACTTTGTACTATTAAGGGACTGTTCATGCGTTTTCCTTACCACTAAGGCCACTTTAGAATCCACTAAGACTACACTAAGAAAAAAGAAATCTGTTTAGGTTGAAATGCGCTCAACTCAAATATGGCGAAAACTGGGTCATTGTACTTTTGGCATTGGGGATACTATCCTTCCCCAAATTTGCTTAAAAGTCTGTGGTTATCTTGGCAGTAGGCCGGGCAAATTTGACCCTTCCAAAGGGGACATACACGACTTACAACTGCGACATTCAATTAGAAGATTATTGAATGTTTGGTGGTAGTCTAGATTTTCTGAAGTTTGTTACCGTTCAGTTAAGCATTATAAGCCACTGATAACCAAGTGGTTATAAATTTTTTCAAAGCAAATTCATAACTGAACTGTGCCTGTCGTGTATGCAAGTCGTGTATGTATGTCCCGCATGTCCCCCGCTGGCGGGGTCAAATTTGCCACCCGGCAGCCAAGATAATCTCAGGCAACTAAGCAAATTTGGGGGTGGAAAAAACAAAAATAAAAATAATCACAAAAAAAATAAAACCAATTCAATTATTTGTAACTTGGCATCTTTGTTACACCAAAACTAAAGTCTATGCCCCTCGAGAAAGCTTCTCCCAAAAACAACTATCACTATTCAAAGCAACTAAAGAACTTCGCCAATCATAATCGAAAAACTTTGACCAAAAGTGCAGCAGCAATGTGGAAATATTTGCTCTCAGCAAAAAAAATGAAAGGGTACACTTTTCGCCGCGAGCGGCCTATTTTGAATTATATTGCTGATTTTGCTTGTTTGCCTTTATTGTTGGTGATTGAAGTGGATGGAATTACGCATAGCAGGGTAGGAGCCGCAGAACGAGATGCTAAAAAAGATCAAGATTTGAATGAAGTAGGTTTCACCGTTTTGCGCTTTACTAGTGCAGCTGTTTTGCGAGATTTAGAATTGGTTAAGGATGAGATTGAAAACTGGATAGAACAGAGAGAAAAAGTATTGGGCTTAAAACCTAGAACTGAAAAAGAGTAATTAATTCGCTTTTGCTTAGCGAAATTGACTTAGCTTTTTTTAGATTTTTTTCAGCCCCAAATTTGCCGTCTAGCAGCCAAGATCACCCCGGGCGACTAAGCGTTTGGGGATGGAAACATCTGTTCCAAAATCAACAATGAGTAGCAACAAACGGTTTAGCCGTATGCGATGCATCTTGGCGATAGCCAGATATAGCGTCATCACAGCGTGTTCTATGTAGTCACTCCTTTAACATTTTGTTTTTGAATGGTTTAATTGCCATTTCATATGTTTTCAACAATTTTTCATCACCTATTAACATTACAACTCCATCTTCATAATTTAGTAATCTAATTCTCTCATTTGATTGCTGATTTTCGAACTCATTTTCTAAAATTTCCTTATATTTTTTGAAATACATATATCCTCCCATCTGATTTAAATTTCCATCTGCAATTACTATATGATGGTCATTAATGTATACTTCATGTTTGAAGTAATGATAGTCATTTGCTTGGTCATTTTCACCCCATACCATTTTCTCGTCTCTTATTTCAAACTTCAATCCTCTTACTTCAAATATTTGTTTGGCTATTTTTAGATAATATTCCATTCCTCCCCTGAACATGTAATCCACGTCGACCATTATAGTTCGATAATCAAACAGTTTATCATCATCCTGTGGATATGTACCAGTTTCTGCTTGAACAATCCATGAGTGATCGGGGAATCTTAACCATCCATATTTGGTTAATCCTTCAATTTGAAGTTTCTCCCATGTTTTAATTTCTGATTTACTAACAACATATTTGAAATACTCTACTTCTTCAAGTGTTTCTTTAAAAGTTAGTACATCTTCCTTTGTTATTCTTGTTTGAGCCATTGCAATCTGACTAGTTAAGATTAATATAAATAGGGTCGTTTCTCTCATTCTTCTTAATTCTGATTACATAGAACTCACAAAGAAGCCCGATAAGTCCGCTCCACCCTAGCAGAAATACTCGTAAACACTTCATAAGGAATAGACCCAATGGTTTCTGCAAGAAACTCCACCGGATGGTCTTTGCCAAAAATAATGACTTCATCACCGGCTTGGACGTAGGGGATTTCTGTCACATCTATCATCGTGGTGTCCATGGAAATATTGCCAATGGTGGGCGCGTGTTTTCCACGAATTAAAAAGGAATAGCGACCATTTCCGAGTAGGCGGCTGATACCATCAGCATAGCCAATATTTAGGGTGGCGATGAGTGATGGGCGAGCGATGATACCCTTTCGGCAATATCCGATAGTCTCGGGTGGAGCCACCATTCTTACCTGTAAAACACTGGCTTTGAGTGTGTTAGATGCGATGAGTGGAGCCATTTCTACTCCCGTGCCATAGACACCAATCCCAAATCGAACCATGTCAAAATGATATTGCGGAAACCGCAAGATGCCATTGCTATTGACCAAATGCTTTAGGACGGGGAGCCCCAATTGGTCATA
>JALVCY010000044.1 GCA_027009605.1 Saprospiraceae bacterium | reverse complement strand
GGACAGTAAGAAACATTTGGTCTTAAAATACCCGGAATCCATTTTTATTTGTTCGTGGATAATATTGGTAATCTGTATGATTTCCCGAAAGGATTTCTCCGTCAAATTAAGAATAAAAGGAGTCAGGGAAAACGGGGAAACGATTCTATGAATGTCATTCTGCTCCAAGTAGGCCGCATCAAAAGCAATGGTAAAACCAACAGACTCCGTACTCCTTCTCAAATAATGAATCGTAGCTCTAGGAATATAATGAACAGAGTAATCTTGGATTTTATATTCTTGAAAGTCAATCTCATGCAAGCCGCCACCCTTTGAGATAAATAATAATTCATCAAACTCATGGCGATGTGGACTTTCGAATTTAAAATGATCCGGAAACACCCCCCACCGAAAATATTCGACAGGTATATTTTTGATGGAACTCAGTAATTTTTTTTGGCTTGGTATCTCCATGGTTGCAATATCCCTTTTGTAAGCTGTTTGGCTAAGATAGAGATAATTGCCAACTTAATCAAGTGGTGGGCGTACTTCGAAAAGTCTGATTTCATAGTTTTGTGACTATGGAATTTAACAAAATGACTTTTGTGTGTTACAGAATTTGAGATAGCTTAGTCCAATTTAGGATAAATTCCCATTCTTAGGGAAAGAAAACCACATCGTAATACTGACGAGTAGCTTCTTCGAGCGAAAGTCCTTGACTCTGATATTGCTGCATTAATTGTGCATATTCATTCTGAAGCTCCGTGCGATAGAAAGCATAATCCGCTTTCTGCCGAGCTGAAACCATGACCGTCTCCATTGCATCAATAGTCCCGTCCCATGTTGCTTTCAGTTTCGAGTAATACAAGCTAGGGTCAGACTGTTTCAAGTCCTTGAAAGACTCATACTTGTGATACTTACTTTGAATGATTTTAGCGGTTTTACCAATTTGAAGGTCTCCTAAAGAAAATCTTGTGGTGTATGTGTTGATTTCTGTCACTTTATCAGCGTGACTTTGCGCCTGTGAAGAAGTCATTAGGAATAGGCCCAAGAAAGCAGTTAAAATGTATTTCATTTTTGATCAAATTTTGTTATTAGGAGTGGATTGACGACACATCAGTTCGCTAAGCCTTTAATTTTCAATGTGTTACATCAATCTTGCAAACATGTCTATAAAAATTATACGGCACAGCGTATAAAAAGTTAACCCATAATCAAAACAAATTGGCAATCCATTGCGTCTTTATCGACCCATCGACGTCTATCAAAAATAAAACGAATGGACATGAACAAAAAGAAGTTGTTACAAGTCTGGCAAGAGCTAAATGAGCAATTATTTCGCTTCGTGTATGCCAAAATAAAAGACAGTGAAACGTCCAAAGATATTGTCCAAGACGTATTTATCAAGGTGTTCACGAATATAGACAGCCTAAAAGATCAAGACAAAATCGTCTCTTGGATTTACCAAATCACTAGAAATGAGATAGTTACCTACTTTCGTAAAAATAAGATTTCGATTCCTGAAGATAAAAATCTTTCGCATCAACCCGAAGAAAAAGATCTCACTTCGGAATTTAGTCAGTGCATTGAGCCGATGATTGATTTACTTCCGGAGATTTATAAAGAAGCCCTTCTCCTTTCGGAAATAAAAAACATATCACAAAAAGAACTGGCTGCACAACTTGGCATTTCCTATTCGACAGCCAAATCAAGAGTCCAACGGGGGCGTAAAAAGCTAAAAGACTTACTACTTCAATGTTGTAAAATCTCTACGGACGCTTATGGCAACATTACAGAGTACGACCTTATAGCCCATAGAAACAATAGCGACAACAGCTGTTAATTCCGGCACCTTATAGGTTTGGTAGTAGCCAAATTTATTTGGCTATGTAGCAAATGAGCGAAGCAAATTTGCGCCACGAATAACAATACCGTTGGTTTTAACATTACCGTTGATTTTAACCAACGAATCAAAAGCAAAACTCGTAGGGGCTTTAGCCCCATTGAAGTACTGTTTTTGAAAACTACTAAAAGGGTCTTTGCCTGCATCTTTTTTCCCTTTCACCGTCTATACCGCAAATTCACAAAAAAAAGAAAGATGACAAAAAAGATTAAGGACTTAGTAAAAGAAACTTACACAGCTGCCATTCAATCCAATTCCGGCTGTTGTGGTTCATCCTGCTGTGCATCCGAAAACGATACAAATTTTAGCGAAAGCTATGATGGCATAGATGGATACAACCAACAAGCAGACTATGGATTAGGCTGTGGACTCCCAACCGAATTTGCCAATATCAAAAAAGGAGACACCGTACTAGACCTTGGCTCCGGTGCCGGAAATGATGCTTTTGTCGCCAGAAAAATTGTCGGCGAATCCGGGAAAGTGTTTGGACTCGATATGACTGAAGCGATGATTGCCAAAGCCAACGAAAATAAACAAAAACTGGGGTACGAAAATATAACATTTGTGCTAGGAGAAATTGAAAACATGCCTATTTCATCCAATTCTATCGATGTGGTAGTTAGCAATTGTGTGATGAATTTAGTTCCGGACAAAGTCCAAGCCTACAAAGAAGTACACCGTGTGCTTAAGCCGAAAGGACACTTTAGTATATCTGATATTGTACTTACCGGATCTTTGCCGAAAGGCATTGATGATGCAGCCGAATTATATGCTAGTTGTATTTCCGGAGCCTTGAATAAAAAAGAGTATATCCGTGCTATTGAGCAGGCCGGTTTTCAGAATGTCAAAATCTTAACGGAAAGAGTTATTGACTTGCCGGACAGCCTACTGCTCCAATATGCGACACCAGTAGAAATCAAAAGATACCGTGACAGTCAAAACGGCATCATGAGTATTACGGTCTATGCAGACAAAAAATAATTTTTTCACCTAAATCTAATATTATGAAATCATTTAAATGGATTGTGGGAGTTGCTCTAGCTCTTCTTTTATCCGGCCTTGCGGCAAAAAACGAAACAACCACTTGTCAGCCGGATTGTTGTGTAGAGCAATCAGCTTGCTGCTCTGGTTAAGCCAACACGCCACACTTTTAGCAGCCAATGTGCCACTTGTGCAAAAGACGATACTTCCCAATTGAAGTATTGTCTTTTTTTGCAGTCTCTATAGTTTTGCTTCATTCCAAAAAATCATATCGGTTGTTATTGGCGTAATCTATTGATAATCAATACTTTATTTGTGGGCGTTTTGTTAGCAATTTATTATTTGGAAATCTAATGCCGTAGCAGCCAGACCACTAAGGTCTCTCAGAAAACACTAAGACGTCTTAGTGTAGTCTTAGTGCAAAACTTAGTGCTCTAAGTGGTAAGGCGCATATAAAAAGAGTTTTTTTATGCCGGATGGTAACTAAAAACACAAAATAACTGCGCTGAATAATTCTATTTATTGGTATGGAGAAATCATATAAGAAATTGCTGTTGTTTTGTAGTAAGCCTTTATCAATGGCCGGTCAATTCCTCGATTGCTCTACCTGCTGACAAAAATCATTATTTTTTTTTAAGCTTACACTAAAAAAGTAATAGTTATTTCCTAAATTTGCCGTTTTAGGCCTTCATAAGGATTAATAAAAATACTAAACCACTAAAAAAATACGCTATGAAATTTCGGACAAGCATCATTTTGTTCTTGCTACTCAGTAGCTTTTTTACGCAAGTATTTGCACAAAATTATGACCCTAATTTCTTTCCGATAGGAGTCTGGTCAGTCAAAGGGGACTTCCGGAGTGTCGATAATTATTTGGTCAATCCCAACACGGCGGCTCCGATGCATGAGACCTTATTTTCGGACTTGGAGAATCGGGGGTTCAATGCTGCTTTTATG
Organism: Saprospiraceae bacterium; assembly: GCA_027009605.1. GTDB lineage: Bacteria > Bacteroidota > Bacteroidia > Chitinophagales > Saprospiraceae > HyVt-613. The sequence continues at coordinate 1,816 of JALVCY010000044.1, read as the reverse complement.
TCTTTAGATCCTATCGGCTATACCATTGACACGCTTTTGGATATTGCACATAAGCACAATATTAAAATTATTTCTTCGATGCAGCATCTAGCAGGCATCATTGCTGACAGCAATGACAATCCGCCAACCGGAGAAGAAATACACAATGCCATCGTCGAAGATTCGATTAATCTACTCAAAAAATCACCGGCAGTTTTAGGGTATTATCTGTATGATGAACCGCTACCGGGATGGATTGATTTTGCCAAATTAAAAGAAGCCAAGGACTCCTTGCTCCAACTCTCCGGCGGCAATCATCCCATTCTTTCTGTTTGGAATGATGTCCAACAGATGGGCTATATTGACGGTTATCTAAATTTGGAAGTGCTGATGGCAGATACTTATCCGATTTCGGATTCTACTTCAGAAGGGAGTTTGGTGGATTACATGCCGGCTTATTTTTCTAGCTATGGCGATCCGGATGATCCTTCTACTATCGGTCCGGCCACGCCGTCCTTTTCAGAATATATCGAGCAAATACGCCAAGACCATTGTAATGGCAATAATCGTCCGTTCTGGATTGTCTTCCAATCCTTTGGCGATGATGTCCAGTATGATGCAGACGATCCGGATGCATCATGGGCGTTTTGGCGGCAAGTCCAACCGAAAGAAATTCGATTGCAGGCATGGATTGCACTGATGCAAGGAGCGAAAGGTCTTTGGTACTTTTTGTATGAGACGGAAAGCCCTGTTTTGATGGGTATGCTGGATGTAGATGGTAACTCAACTCCAAGACTGGACGAAGCCACGGCCATCAACACACAAGTCAATAAAATTAGTCCTATTCTCCTAAAGCTGGATGTTGTAGAAGATGCACAAGTCACTGTTAATCAAGGAGAAGCACGCTTGCACGATGACCTTTCGGAAAATACAGATGACAAATACATCATCGTCACCAATACCGATTATTTTAACCAACAAGACATTCAGGTCTCTATACCAAAATCAGATATCGGCTATGAAGTCCATAGTGTTATGAACAATATTACGGATGAAAATATCCCATTCACAGAGACCGCTACCACTATCGACTTTGTCGCTTCTTTAGACCGGGCGGATGGTGCTTTATATCATATTTCAGCGCAAGCCCCCTTGGCTATCGAAATGGTTTCTTTTACGGCTAGTAAGTATCATCATCAAGGAAAATTGACTTGGACAACGCTTTCGGAAAAAGACAATCTAGGTTTTAATATCCAAAGAAGTCAGGATGGTATCACTTGGGAAAATTTGGGTTTTATCCAAGGCATCGGCAGTAGCCACACAGAACACACTTATACTTTTTGGGACACCCAGCCGCACTCCGGAGTGAACTATTACCGGCTACAGCAACAGGATTTGGATGGCACCACTTCCTACTCCAATTATGTCCAATTATTCTTTGCAGATCAACAGGTAACCATCTTCCCCAACCCCACAAAAGAAACCATTCATTTTTTGACTTCGGGGCAACCGGTAGAACAAGTGATGATTTATAATACACTGGGACAATTAATCCATCAATCCAAGCCCGTCGCGAACCAACTGGATGTCAACTTCTTAGATAAAGGCGTGTATGTTCTAACCGGCAAGGCCGGAGATACGGTCTTTCGGGAGCGGTTGGTGATACGGCCATAGTTTTGATGAGATTTCGGGAGTTTGGTGATTGGATTTTTTTATTGGTGGGTTATGGAAACCGGTGGTTTTTTCTACATTATTGTCATGTCAAACTCGTAGTCGGTTGATAATCAGTTAGTTATTGTCTGTAGGTTTTTATTTTAGCTCTACAAATGCCAAAATT
>JALVCY010000043.1 GCA_027009605.1 Saprospiraceae bacterium | reverse complement strand
CTCACCTTCATACACCAAACCAAACATCGAAATATGAAATTTTGGATACCATTACTAGCGCTTGTCATTTTGATGACCAATTGCCAACAAACCAAAGAAGCCAAGTCGCCGGACACCACAGAAGTGCCCGTCCAAACCATCAAAACCAAAGACCACCCTACCCCACAAACCCAACCTACTCCCGAACCATCGGCTCAATGGCAGACCGTAAATATCAAAGATTTAGGCGTCTCCTTCCAAACTCCGGATTCTTGGTCTAAAGAAGGGAAAGTCGTCAATTCCACCGACCTAAAAGGCAAAAAAACATCCAGTCAACTCTATTTCAAAGATGACAAAAATGGATACAACTTGCTAATAATCAATAGATTAGGCAAAGACGGACTAGCCATCCACAACTACAAGCAACAGCAGTTCAAGGCGACCAAAGGAGACTATTCCAAAAACAAAAAAGAACAAACCATCGCCGGGACGCAGGCCTTAATCGCCAACAGAATCATCAAAATGGACGGCAAAGGACACACACTCCAAGAGCCCAAAAAACAAGTCATTGTCAATCTCGCCGACAAAGACCAAAAACGGGCGCTGGAGATTCAATTCACGTTTCCACAAAATCAGGAACAAGCGGCCATGAAAGCTTTTAACCAATTTCTTTCCACTCTCCAATTCACCAAATAATCCATCAATCATGTTTGCAATAAACAAACTCATACAACCGGTTCTTATTCTAAGCTTTCTCTTTTTTAGCGCAAGCGCCATCGCTCAAACCCTATTAGGCGTGGATGTGTCTCATCACCAAGGCAATATCAATTGGTCACTCGTCAAAAGCTCCGGGAAAGTGTATGCCTACGTCAAAGCTTCAGAAGGCATGACCTACACCGACCCCAAATTTGTGACCAATATGACCAATGGCACCGCCGCCGGAGTCATCATGGGCGCCTACCACTTTGCCCGCCCGGACAACAATACGGCTCTGCAAGATGCAAATAACTTTTTGAACAATGCCGGTCCATACATCGGAGATGGGTTCTTGCCTCCGGTTTTAGATTTGGAAGATATTGCCGGGAAACCTGCACTTTCCACGCAATTCACCTCGTCTCAACTCACCGCTTGGGTCCAAACATGGATGAACAAAGTCGAATCTCAAACCGGAGTCAAGCCCATGATTTATATCTCCAGCTCCTACGCCAATTTTCTCCAAAGCTCCCTAAATACCTATGGCTTGTGGATTCCCAAACCCAATACCAGCCCATCTACTCCTCCTACTAATCTTGGCAACTGGAACACTTGGGTTTTCAAACAATATTCTTGGGAAGGCAATGTGCCCGGTATCAGCGGAGCAGTGGATTTGAATGTATTCAATGGTACAGCAGAAGATTTTAATACGCTGATTGGTGCCCATGCGCCTAACGATGACTGTGCCGATGCAATCTCTATCGAAAGCCATTCCACCTGCACGACCACGGCAGGCAGTGTGGAAGACGCAACACCAAGCGGTTTGCCGAAAGCCGCTTGTGACCAATACTCCGGCACGCCGCTTTTGGAAGATGTCTTTTTTAAATTTGTGGCAACAAATACGCATCACACTATTTTGGTTGACCCCACCGGAGACTTGGATGCTGTCGTGGCTCTTTATGGAGGAAGTGATTGTAGCAACCTTGCGGAAATAGCTTGCTCCGATAATGGCGGTGGCTTTGGTCAAAGTGAGACCTTGGATGCGCCCAATTTGACCATTGGCCAAACGTATTGGATTAGGGTTTATGACTACGGTAGCCAACCGCCTTCGGATGATAATTTTAATATTTGTGTGACCCATGCGGACGCCGAAGATATCGCCTTGAGTGATGCCGTTATTACTTCTTCCACTTTCGTAAATGCCGGCGAAACCGTCACCGCCGAAGTCATACAAAACTATTCCGGCAGCTCGGCCACTCTTCCAAATATCTATTTGTATTATTACTTGTCCACCGATTGCACTTTGGATGCCAATGACGTGTTGTTGTACGACCAAGAATATTCGACTATCAATAGCAACGACGCTTCCGACGAAGAGAGCCAAGTATTAACAATTCCTAACGGCACGGCAGCCGGAGATTATTACATTCTTTTTGTCGGAGATGCCACGAATGTTATTGACGAAAGTGATGAATCCAACAACACCGCTTGCGCAAATATTACCGTGACCAACGGAGCCACTCAAGACATCTATTTGAGTGCTGAAAATATCACTTCATCCTCCATTGTTACGCCCGGTGCAACCGTCTCCGTGGAAGTCTCTCAAAACTATTCCGGTGATGCCAACGCCTTGCCCAACATCTATCTGTACTATTATTTGTCAACGGATTGCAACTTAGATACGACAGATATTTTGCTGGATGGCCAAGATTTTTCTACGCTCAGCAGCAGCGACTTATCCGACGAAGAAAGCCAAGACTTAACCATCCCAAACAACACAGTATCAGGGACTTACTACATTTTATTTGTGGGGGATGCGACCGATGTCATTAGCGAAAGCGATGAAAATAACAACACGGCTTGCGCCGAAATTACAGTCGTGGATAGCCTCGAAGAAGACATTTATTTGACGGATCCGGTCATCACTTCTTCCACGTCTATCAACGAAGGAGAAACCATCACCGTCGAAGTAACCCAAAATTACAGCGGCCCGGCCAGCACAGTGCCTACTGTTTATCTGTATTATTATTTGTCCACCGATTGTACCTTGGATAATACGGATATGCTATTAAATGATCAGCAGTATTCCACCATCAATAGCAACGATCCATCTGATGAAGAGAGTATTGTATTAACCATTCCGCACGGCACCAATCTAGGAAAATACTACATCTTGGTTGTTGCCGATGCGACCAACGTGATTTCGGAAACGGACGAAAATAATAATACTTCTTGTCTGCAAATTTTCATCAAGAGTGCCGTAGCCGTCCAAGAGACGACGCTCCAAAATAAAATTAAAATCTTCCCGAATCCGGCCACATCTAACTTGCAACTAGACATCGACCCGGCTATAAAAATCAGCCACATCGAATTCATCAACAGCCTTGGACAGAGCATCAAACACATATCTAATCCGAAGAGAGAATTGGATATTAGCGATTTGCCGGAAGGCGTTTATTTCATAAAATTGGTGGACAGCCGGCAACAAACGGCCATTTATCGAATTGTTAAACGATGATAAACTGTAACTGTTTAGGTACCCACTATTTTGGTTAAAAAATGCCTATTTTTTGCCCTAAAATAGGAGCACCTAAACAGTTACAATAAACTTAGCTTTCCAAAAGTTCTAAACTTAACTTTCCAAAAGTTTAAAACTTTTGGAAAGTTATAATACAAATAACCGAAGATGAAATATTTAATATTTGCCACATTCTTGCTATTTCTTTCGAGTTGCTCGAAAAGTCTAATTTACAATACGGGTCTCAACCTACCCACCCAAATACTCCAAAAAGGAGACTTTGACATCCAAGACAATATTGGGCTTTTCCCTGAAGCCCGCCCTGAAGCTTATCCTTATGATAAGAAGAACACCACCATAGGCGGCTCATTACAGATACAGTATGGCATATCGAATAGTTTTGGCATGGCACTAAAAGGATGGGCAGATCTCGAACAACGGGAAAACTTTTTCCGGAGCGGCATTGAATTAAGTGCACATTTTAATCACCTCTTTAGCACTAGGAGTCATCTCATTGTCATCCCCCACATAGGCTATGCTTCTGGAAAATCAAATGGTGGTTATGGACTGGGTACGACGGCGGCCTACCACACCCAAGTCTCTGATGTATTTGCTTATTATACGGCCATTGGTTTCACTTGGGGGCGTGCTGATAGTGAACGCAAAAAAAATGCCTATGGTGAAAGCAGAATCCCTGCCGGCATAGCTCTACACGGTAACCTAGGCATCAGTTACAATCTTATCCCGAATCTACGCCTTAATGCAGAAATCAATCCCATCGAACAATTCAACACCTTCGACAAGACTAAACAACTCTTTTTGGCACCACAAGTGGGAATGGGTTATACTTTCTGAACCTTCCAAAAGTAAGTTCATCCCAAAAATCCGACATAGTGATTGGCTCTTTAGTAACGGAGCAAGAATAAAAAGCGGCATTTAACTTATTGACAATCAACACCTTAGTGAATTCTTAGTGGCAACTTCGCGTCCTTAGTGGTTAGGCATTACATTTTTCCTTACCACTAAGACCACTTTAGATAACACTAAGTTTACACTAAGAAGCTCTACAAATCCTTGGTATTGGACTGCCAAAATTTGAGTGAGAAATGGTGCACACACATAGACTAATATATTATAAAATCTTTCTTTCGTTTACCCTATTGAACAGTTGAACGATGAGTTTGCTCCGAAAAGTGGGTTGCAGTGGCTTGCTCTTGAGCCCACAAAATTTTATTTGGTTTTCTCCTTTGTTTTAACCCTCTAAATCTCCCTAAGAAGGGAGACTTATGGTAAACCAAATAAAATTTTGTTCATCACTTTAGTTTTTGGCAGAGTGGACTTTTCGGAGTGAACTCAACGATTGAACAAAATCTCCAAACAGAATAAGACTTGGTAGTTTTACATCAAGATACATTTAGGAGCCAACTCAAATTCTCACTCTTCCGGGAAGTTGTAGCATTAACAAAATCCACGTTTTCATGGATGTTTTTCTCACCAATAACAACGAATTTTGGAGAAAAAAAAGATGAAAACTTCTTCGACTCCTGTTTCAAAGTGCTTGTTCTTATTGGTCTGCTTCGTGGTCTTACGGCCTATTTCAATTTTCTCGCAAGAGTGGACCCAACAACATCCCGATGTGGACTTGAATCAGTTAATGGATATCGACATTAGTCAAGACAACTATGGGTGGGCGGTCGGCCACAAAATCATCTTAAAAACCACCGATGGGGGCGCATCTTGGCAAAAATGGGACAACTTGCCCAACCCCTATTATACCTACGAAGTCATTGAATATGTGGAGGCTACCAATGGACAAAGGTTTTATCTCGGTGCCTACAATGCCTTGTTTGAAACCAAAGACGGTGGAAATACTTGGGCTACGGTGAATTTTGGGGGCACGCAAGCCAAAGTTATTCACATCGCCTCCGGGCACACCGTGATTTACACCGAAAATGCCCTTTTTCACTCCGGTGATGACGGTGTCAGTTGGACCACCGTATTGCAGCCTAGCCAAAAAATCTTATCCATGACTTTTAGTACCGATTCTTTTGGGGCGGCTTCTACCCAAAATGGTGAAATCTACTATACCTATGACGGCGGAGCTTCTTGGACCTTATCGCCCGTAACTCCGGGGGTAGATGCGCCGGTACTGGCATTCGCCACCCAGCAGATTGGGTTTGCTAACATCAAAAAGGATGTTTTCAAAACAACGGACGGTGGGCAGTCTTGGGCGCTCATCTCCGATGAAACCGTCCACCCGTTCTATGTTTTTGAAGCCGTCAGCGAAACGGAACTACTGGCCACCAGGGGAAATGCCATCTTTCACTCTACCGATGCCGGAGCCACTTGGACGCAAGGAATTAATCTCCATTATGCACGTAATGTCAGCGGAATTCACTCACTGCCCAACGGCAAAGCTTGGATTGCAGGGGCTTATAGAAGTATCTTTCATTTTGACGGAACTACTTG
>JALVCY010000042.1 GCA_027009605.1 Saprospiraceae bacterium | reverse complement strand
TTTTTAGTCTTTGGCTTGAGTAGAGGGTGTTTTTTTTTCTTCATTATTCGATATTCTGCATTCTGCATTCGATATTCTGTTCGTTTTTTTTTAGTTGATAGAGTTGAAAAAGTTGATTCGCTCGCAGGCTTCGCTAGTTGAAGAAGTTGAGAAAGTTGAGACGTTCGCCTTCGGCTCGCTGGGTTGAGAACTCGTCCTTCGGACTTCGTGGTTGAGATTCGCTTGGGACGTGGATCGCTAAGCACGGAGCGCAGCGGAGTGATTGGTGAGCCAAAATGTTCCCCTCTATGCCATTGGCTTCGGATGAAATCTTTGCTAGTTGAAGAAGTTAAGACGTTTGTCTTTGACTCCCTGGTTGAGCTTTTCCTACGGACTTCGTGGTTGAGATTCGCTTGGGACGTGGATCGCTAAGCACGGAGCGCAGCGGAGTGATTGGTGAGCCAAAATGTTCCCTTCTATGCCATTGGCTCCGGATGAAATCTTTGCTAGTTGAAGAAGTTGAATAATCGGCCAAGCGGGTTTTCCTGCAGCTAAATCAAAAGAATCTAGGGCTCATGGGAGTCACAGCCAAATGATTATTAATCCGGTATTGAAGAATGGCCTCAATGCTTCCACTGTTATACTTGCTTAGCTTGGAGATGGTCATATCATAAGAAAGTCCAAAGAAAATGGGCGTGGTGATGGGCAAGCCAAACATCACATCGAAAGATTCTCCGGAGCCGTTTTGCAGGTTGCCCCCAAGACGGTAGCCTAGGCCAAGTTTGTATTTTTTGTCAAACGTCGTCATGACATTGATGTCGCCATCCAAAGGAGCTCCGGCGACATACTTTAACAGGATTTGGGGAGTGATTAAAATGACTCTATTCAGATTTAGGCTATATCCGGTCATAAGGTAATAATGATGTCTGTCTAGGCTGATTGTTTGATTGTTGGCAACTTGAGTCCTTCTGACATTTAACATGTTCGGGAGGGATGCCCCAATGTAAAAACGATCCGCTTTGTAGTAGAAGCCGATACCAAAATCGGGGCTAAAAGAAGTCTCTGCTTCCATCGGAATGCTGCCATCCATAGAAATATCTGTCGAGCTAAAAAGCCGCTTATCTTGGTAGTTATCATCGGTATATCTTATACTGGCATTGACGCCGACTCCAAAATAACCATTTTGAACCTGGACTCGGTAAGCATAACTCCCCGTAAACTGAATTTTTTTGCTGATGCCCATCGTGTTATAAACCAAATGAAAACCCATACCCAACCGTGCATGAAATAAGGTAAAATCACTTGAAAGCTTTTGGGCGGAAGGGGCACCGTCAAATCCAACCCATTGATGCCGGGTGGCTGCATTTACCGTAAGGGGGGCATCTGCGCCTGCGTAGGCGGGATTGTAGTACAATTTATTGAGCATAAACATCGTGTATTGCTCTTCCTGCTGAGCAAGCAAAGTACTACTAACACACATCAAAACGACCCAAAGTAAACCTGTTAAATGCTTCATCGAATTAGTATTTTACAACAAAAAAGCCCCGCTGGGGTGTTTGACCATTTCCTAGGTCAAAGATATAGTAATAAGTCCCTTCCGGAATAGGAGTCCCGTGATATTGGCCTGCCCAGTTATTGTGATAGTCTTTTTCATAAAAGATTTCGTCCCCCCATTGGTTAAATACAGACAAGGTGGATTCTTGATATTGATTGGTCAATAAACAAGGAATAATCAAATAGTCATTGATTCCATCTCCATCCGGCGTAAATATAGTCGGCACTTTACAATCTTTCATGGCTCCGATTTGCAAGACTACAGTGGCATCCGTACATTCGCCACAGGAGTTATTACAAACTTGATAGATAAAAACATCTTCTCCGACATAATCTTCATTTGGAGCAATCAATATCTCCCCATTTTGACTCATACTTACAATCTTACAGTGCGCCGGATTGTTCAAAATTTCAATCGTATGCTCCGAGTAGAGTTGGTCATTATCACAAATATTAATCACGTTGCGAATTCCATATTCTAAGTCAAAAGTATCTGCTTGCGCAACAGGAGTATAAGCAAAATTAATAAAGACCGTATCCTTTGACCAACTGCCACAGGCGCCATTATTAATAGTCCAAACAAACGGATTAACCCCTTGCCGAAGATTACAAGCAGAAGTCTCTTCACTATACGGAAAAAGAATTTCAGCACCGGAATCATAGGTTGACCACTCACCGTCGTCTTCACCACCTAAATTACCGGCCATTAAACTGACACAACTATCCAGACTGCAAAGCGATAAATCTTGTCCTGCAGAAGGAGGCCCACTTGCAATACGTACCCGGACGGTATCTACTTGGACACCACATCCGGCGTCATCCAGTTCCCATTCAAAATGATAAATATGACCGGGCTTTAGACCTGTTACCGGTGTATTCGCTGATTCTTTATCGACTATTTTTATCCCATCTTGGGTAGAGGGCAGCCAATGCCCGCCCGTAGAGCTCGGTGGCGTTGCCGCCAATGTAACTTCACTAACCAAACAAGTATCAATAAAGCTCCCTGCGTCCGCTAGTTCCGGCGTCACCACACTAACTAAAACAGTATCTTTAGAATAGGCAATACAACCTCCTTTTGATAAACTCCACTCAAAACCATAAGTTAAGTTAGGTGAAACACCGTTGATCGTTGTAAGATTGGTATCCGGGTTCGTAATGTTGGCAGTAAGCCCGGAGACTTGGCGCCATATTCCTTTACCGACAGAGGGCCATTCTGCATGGAGGGAGACTTGCTGGTCTATGCAAAAGTTAGCGTCCACACCGGCATCGGCATTATTACTAGGCATTTCATCCATTTCAATAGTGATTACATCCGACACATTGACACATCCATTTTGCTGGACAGTAGCATAAAATTGATGGCTACCGTCTTGATAGTTTGACAAATTGTCTGTGCTGTATTTGGTAAAAAAGGACGTGGCTCCTATCGTATCATTTGGGTTGGTAATCCATGTATATTGAGCCCCGGGCGCTTGAGTGGATGGTGAAATACTCAAATCTAGTTGGCCTCCGGTCAAGCAAATCGGGCTGGTAAAATCTATCACAGGCTTAACGGGAAGCGGTTTAATCATTACATTGACCGAATCAGAAATCTCTGACTCACAACCATCTACTTCTATTTGGACAGCATAGTTTCCGGCATCCGCAAGTTGGACGCCACTAATTTTAGGGTCGGAGACTCCGGGGATATTATCTTGCCCAAACCAATGATATATTGCGCCGGAAACAGGGATGGTTGACAAATGAAGTGTTTCTCCGACACAAAGTGGACTATTCCAAGAGACAAAAGGTTTGGCCGGCTTGGGCTTAATATTTAAGTATAAGCCGGATGACGTATCTGACACACAGCCATTGACCGAAATAACCGCAAAATAGCTCCCTTCGTCAAAGGAATCTGCTACATCTTTCATAAATTGGTACTTAGCCGTATCAACCAATCCTTTTGGCGTAACCCACCGGACAAAAACCGAATCCACCGGATAAACACTAGAGTTGCTGATTTCCAAAGAAATGGCTTCTCCCTCACAAAGAGAGGGCGTTGCGGTCGTTAGCACAGGGCGAGCCGGTTTATCTTGGCCGGAAATCAAGATGGTTTTCTCTTGGGATGTGCAACCGAACTCATCAACGACTTGAAGACTATAGTATCCGTTTATATTTTCACTGGCATTCGAAATGACAGGTTGAGCAATATCGCAACAAACATTGTAACTGTTGGGGCCTGACCAGTGGTATTCATAATTGGTATTGGCCGGAAATACCGTAGGGATTAACTCAATTTCTTCCCCATCAAAACAACCGTCAGAAGTACTACTCAGAGCGGTGATTTCCGGAAGCTCTTTAGGATGAATAAAAATAGAATCTTTAGCGGAACAGCCGGCACCGGTTTTTACGGTAAGCCTATACAAACCCGGAGTCGCCGGAGTCACCGGATTGGCTAAGGGCGAAGAAAATGAACCGGGGCCACTCCAACTTTGTGTCTCTGCAGTTGGATTAGACGAAAAGGACAAAGCCATGGGTTGACCTAAGCAAACGTTTCCAACAGAGTCTATTTTTACGGTAGGCGTCGGACTCACAAATATTTCGGTCGTTACGTCCGGAGATTGGCAATATCCATCATCTGCGGACACCGTCCAATATCCAGCCTGGGATAACTTGCCTTCTAATGCCAAAAGATTACTTTGAAGTAGGGTGTCCAGCCCGTTTTTTGTCCAGTGCAAAGTGGTTCCATTAGCGTAATTCGTAACTTCCAACAAAAGGGATTCGTCTTCACAGATGGGGCTGTTCGTACTGACTATTGGTGTAGCCGGTGTGGTACGAATAAGCACAAATGTCGTATCCGGCTGATACACACAACCATCCTTTGTGGCGGAGATGATATAAAGACCGGATTGCGCCAAGCTATCGGCTTGAAACTGGGCACTAGGTGTATTCGCCGAGAATTGGTGCGGCCCAAACCAAGTATATTGGATGCCAACCGGAGCCGTCGTTAACCCTAAATGTACTTCATCACCGGTGCAAACCTCCAGCGAATCATGAACAACTACCAGATTAATATCCGGACTCACGTTCACATTGACCACATTAGAATACACCGATACACACCCCCCTATATCGACTGTAGCATAATAATTATTTTCCCCGGAAGGGGGGAAATCAATCGTAAAAACATTATTGTTGGTGGTACTTAAAAGATTGCCATTTGGCGGAAGCCCTTCATACCAAAGATAATGAACATCTCCCCCGGCAAATCCTTGCGTACTCAAAACAAGTGGATCGCCCGGACAAATAGTCGGTTTATTCACGGTTAATTGGGGCGCATCAGGAGAAGCGTTTAGCTGTATCTGGATGGTATTGGCAGAAGTACATCCGGATGTGCCGGTGATGGTTACGGAATAGGAACCTACATTGTTATTGGTAGGGCTTGGGATGAATGGGGTGGCGGATGTGGATGAAAAAGAATTGGGTCCGCTCCATTGATAAGTGTATGCATTGGCACTAGCGCTAGGTGGATTGGCAGACAAAAACAAGGTGTCATTGCCACAAACACCTTGCGTAAAAGTAGGCGCCGGTTGTTCATTTGTAATCAAAACATTGGCCGTATCTCTTCCCACATTACCGGCGGCATCAACTACCGTTAAAACGATAGGCAGGGTCTGACCGGCTTGATCGCAAGAGAAAGTATTCGGCGCCAGAGTCATGCTAACAATCTCACAATTGTCATAGCTGCCTGCATTGACGATAGTAGGGTCAATCGAAGAGGAGTCTATACCGGATGGATTGACCGCTACGATAGCATTTTGCGCAAGCGCCACAGGCCGAATAGTATCCAAAACGCTAATCGTCCAATGACACATAGCTTGCAATCCACTACCATCCGTAACGGTATAGGTAACAGGATATTCCGCCGGTGCTAAGTCCAAAACTATGGGATTTCCTGCTTTTACAAAACCCGCCGTGTCCGGCAGTGCATAAGAGATGGATGTACTCGCATATTGGAGCGTAAGCTGAATGGTGGAAGAGCTGTCTATCAAGTCCGGAGTTAAATTGCCACAAGGGTGGATAAAATTTGCATAAACACCGGCATCCGTTTCCGGAATCAATTGTAAAAGAATGTGCCCATCCGAAGCCCAGCTATTCACACTGTCTTTTGAAATGGTCAGTACGGTCGCCACAGGCATCTGACATTCTTGGGTAAAGTTACCGTTGGCGGTTTGTCCAAGCAGTTGATTGTTTTCCCCATAAACTAAAAAGTGCTCGCCCGCATCCGCATTATCTCCTTGAAATTGAACGACAATTTGGGCATCACTAATCGCATTGGCCGAAACACCGGAGATGTCATAGGTAATCGCTTGGGGTACGGTACCGGCATTCCCGTTATTGGTAAAGGCAATGTATGTGGTATCCGAAGCAAAATCAAAAAGATTGCTAAGCGAGCAATTATCCGTAAAACTGCCCGGATAGGGCAAAGAAACGCTCGCATGACAAGCATCTTCAGTTACGTAAGCTACTAGGTCGCCGGGGCACTGGATGCTAGGAGATTCCATGTCTTGAACGACAATTTGAAAAGAACAACTGTCTTGATTTCCACTACAGTCTTGTGCCCAATAGGAAACGGTGTGACTGCCTTGCGGCAAAATACTAGGTATATTATTAGGCCAAGACTCCGGATTCTCATTGTCCAAAGCATATTGAATCGTCAGCGGAGCATTCGGCTCATAAAAATCATAGGTCAATGTCGCCGTCACCAAGCCACCGGGACAAATATCATTGATGGCGTCAATCCCTTGGCCGGCAGAGACCAAAAACAACTCCAGCGTACCATCCGCTAACCAATTTGACAATTGTACGGTAGAGATATTGGTTAGATTGGTGGTATTGCTGCCGCACTGTGTCGGAGTCGGCAGGGTGTGCCCAATCAAGGTGCTGTCTTCCGCATAAATCTTAAAAAACTCGCCCAATGCTTCTGCATCGACATTTGTCAGATCAATTGTTAAGGTGATATTGCCCGCAATCGAAGTTGTTGGCTGGGCGGTCGTCAACTGAAGCTGAACCGAAACCGGAGTGCTATTGGCATCGGTATTAGCCGGATGTGTAATGGGGGCAGAAGCGGAAATGCTTTCTGTTGCTTGCGCAAAAGTACAGGCGTCGAAGTAGGTCGCCGGATTAGGAATCAGCATCGTTTTTTCGCAAGAGCCGCTATCCGTGGCTACTGTTATATTGGCGGGGCAAAGAATAACCGGGGGTTCTTGATCGACAACTTGGATGGTTTGAGTGGCGGTACTGATATTTACACAATCATCTGAAGCTAGCCAAGTTCTCGTAAGCGTGTAGTTATAGTGTCCACAATCGGTCAAATCCGAATTTTGGGTAGATGTTTCGGAAGGCGTAACCAATACATCGCTGTCGCAACTATCCAAAGCTATTAGATTTTGCAACGGTGGAATTTGATTGCAATTGACCATGGTGTCTCCCGGTACATACACAAAGGTCGGCGCCAAGGTATCAAAAACATGAATCGTTTGGGTATAAATATTTTGGTTGGCACAAACATCTTGAGCTGTCCAAGAGCGGAGTCGCTCATAGTTTGCCGGGCAGTTTCCCAAATGAATGGTCTCATCTTTTTGAATGGTCACAGGCGCTTCGCAAGCATCTGTCGCCACCAAATCTATAAATTCCGGCACTTGATAGCACGGGACAGACAAGTCCTGTGGGTGAGTAGCAAACACCGGAGGAGTTGTATCTTGGACACTAACAATCTGTTGGAAGCTAGTCTCATTCCCACAATGATCTTGAATCGTCCAAGTCCTTACAATCGTATAAGTGTAGTGACTACAACTGAGTACATTGGTGTCTTGGGAGCTGCTTTCGCTAAAAACCTCTATTAAGTTCGTGTCACAATCTTCTACTTCTAAACCGTTATTTAGTCGCAGAGCCATCGGCACTTGGTCGCAATCTACCGTAGTATCTACCGGAATATGGACAATCCAAGGCGGAGTGGTGTCCAAGACGTGGTAAGTGGCGGTTACATTAGAAAAATTGCCGCAATAATCCGTTGCCGTAAATGTAACCACGAAACTTGTATCACAACTAAAATTGAAATTGGACGGACTGTCATTGGAATACACGACCGGTTCGGATGGGTCTGTGGCTTGGATGGTATTCATATTTTGCGCAAGCCAAACCGGATAATCCGTGGTAAATGTAGCACAATCCGTCTGACCGTTGGTAGGCCAGGCGTTGAATTGGGGTGGAGTTTGATCGCCATTTAGGACTAATTGTTGCGTAAAACTTGTTTGATTTCCATAAGAGTCGGTCGCCGTCCAAATACGATAGAATGGCCCGCCGGCACAAGTATCCGCCAAGGTGGTTTGAGTATATTGAATATTTACTGAGCCACAATTGTCAGTCGCAGTTGGATTGGCCGGTGGGGGCACGTCCGCCAAGTTATTGAAAAACAAAACCGGTGGCGGTAAAGAACTCGCATCAAAAACCGGACTAAGCGTATCGGCAAAATATATGTCAAAGTAAAAAGTGTCCGCATGGGATTGATCATCCCAAGTAGGAACCGGCATGGAGACTGTTTGTCCGGCTTGCACCAAATCTCCATATTCATATCCGGCAGTGGCGTAGTCATAGTCCCAAGAGACATTTGCATTGACCAAAGAAAGAATATGGATACTATCACCATGAAAGGTGTAGGGAGCCGTACAATCATTGCCCACAAAAATAGTATCGGGGCCTCCATAGCTAAAAGAAAAATACTCTTGCGCACGAAGTTGACTTCCTGAACTTAGGAAGGAGATAATAAGCAATAGTATGACTTGATAAGTCCAGTGTAATCGGGAAGTCATTAGTGTTCTCAGCGGTTTATTGTCCTGTAAAGTGTTCTTTCGCGGTGTTGGAACTACAAATATAAATATATTTGGCCTAAAAAACCACTTTGCGTCTAGCTTTTTACAATTAATCTGTTTTCTCTGTTTTGTTTTATAGCGAGTTATATATATTTATTTTTCGGCTACATGAAATAATGCGTCGCCCCTTTTGACGACCGGAAAATGGTTTAAGGCCAGTATGTACCCTTGATCGGGCGCTTTTATAGCGGTAGAAGAAGTCCCGTAAGTGTCTGTAACATAGCCCAGTATGTCTCCTTTTTCGATACCGGCTCCGTTGGGTTTAATCGCATGAAACATCCCGGCAATAGGTGCCCGAAGCCACCGGCGCTTCTTTACAAAGATGGATTCTTTTTTGTATTCCGCAAGGGGCGTTCCTGTAAAACCAAAATAAGATAAAATATTGCGGACGCCTTGCATTCCTACTTCAATAGCCAAATTGTCCAACCGCTTGGACTCACCTCCTTCAAAGACAATGACAGGAATTCCATGCTTGTGCGCCTCCTTGCGGAAAGATTTGTGAATCAGGCCGGACTCAAACATAAACGGGGCATTAAAAATCTCTGCCAGAAGCTTGCCCTTTGCGTCCCCTTTGGTATATCTGACTTGCGGATAATTACTTCGTTGGTTGCCTCCCGTATGAAAATCTATGGCAAAGTCGATATTCGCCGCAATCGCTTTGGTGTGATAGTAGGCAATTCTGCTGGCCAAAGAGCCATTCTTAGAGCCGGGAAAATAGCGATTGATGTCTTTGCCCGATACTTCCCGGGAAAAGCTCAAAAATCCAAATATATTTAAGATGGGCACGACAATCACACAGCCATTGACCACCTGAAAACTATCTGCTACCAATAGCCGCCGAATCAGCTCCACACTGTTAATCTCATCTCCGTGCAATCCCCCTTGAATCAGTAAGGTTGGCCCCGGCCGAATCCCATTAAATACATAGACCGGAATCTCTACTTCCAATCCGGTCGGCAAGCGATCCACCGGTAGTTTGATTAGTTTGTTTTCGCCTAATCCCACCTGATGGCCGGCTATTTCGACGATTTCATTTTTGTAGTTTGAGTCGAACATTTTCTTCTAAATGGTTGATGATGGCTTGGGCTATATTTATTTTTGTGGTGGCTTCAATGCCTTCCAAGCCCGGTGAGCTATTGACTTCTATAAGCAACGGGCCTGAATTAGAGCGAATCATATCCACTCCTGCCACGGGCAAACCCAGTGTTTGGGTGGCTTTCAGTGCGATTTTTCGCTCTTTTGGGGTCAATTCAACGACTTCGCCATGGCCTCCCCGATGGATATTTGAACGAAAGTCGTCTTCTGCCCCAACCCTTTTCATCGCAGCCACTACTTGGTGGCCGACGACAAATGCCCGAATATCTTCTCCGTTGGATTCTTTGATGTACTGCTGCATTAAGATGCTTGTGTCCATCTTGTAAAAAGTATCCAGAATAGACTTTGCCGATTGGGCTGATTCTGCCAAGATAACCCCTTTGCCTTGTGTGCCTTCTTGGAGTTTGATAATCACCGGTGGCCCCCCTAAGAGTGCTATTTGTGCATCGATATTTTGGGGATTAATGGCAAACACGGTGGGCGGAATAGGGATATGTTTGCGATTCATAATTTGCAGGGTTCTCACTTTATTCCGGGATCGCAAAATGCCCAAAGAACGAGCCGTACTGTAAATACCATTCATCTCAAATTGCTTGACAACAGCGGCGCCATGTCTGGTCACCGTGGTGCCAATACGCGGGATGATGGCATCCGGAAAATCAATGATGTTATATCCTTTGAGATAGATTTCGGGCTTATGAGCTCCTAATTTTACCGTGCATTTGGTGTGATTCACTACGATAACCTGATGGCCTAGGTTTTCAGCTTCTTCGACCAATCGCTTGGTTGAATAAATACTTTTGCTCACAGAAAGGATAAATATTTTCACATTCGTAGTATTTTACTTCAGTTTTCGCCCATGGCTGTTATCGGGTTCGGTAAAAATCTTTCGAGCCAAAGGCAAGGCCACTTGGCAAAAATACTAAAAAGTGGATAGAATCAGGAATATTTCCGGCAATTTTGTTTTTTTCATAGTGTCGTAGATTTCCAAAATCAGATGCTCTTGGCTTGGCGGCAAGGTAAATGACCGGCCGACGCCGTGCCTTGGCGTAGATTTTGAAAATCGTGGGTTCTTGGCAGGCCATTCGATTCACCGCAAGCTCCGAGCCTAACAGTCTAGTGCCATCAACTTTTTCAACTAGCGAAGTCCGTAGGACAAGCGAATCAACTCCTTCAACTCTATCAACTCCTTCCCCTCCCATTGAGCCATTGGAATTCACCCGTTAAAACATCCACTACTTCAGAGCCAAAAGGAAAAAAAAGCTTTCCTGCGAAAAAAAAGGATTCGTTTTTGGCAATAACCTTATCTTGCGAAAAAAAAAAATCAATGAGTACAATAATTTTTACGAAAGTGGATAACTTGGCTATCCTAAAACTCAATCGACCCAAAGTTTACAATAGCTTTAACCGTGAGATGGCCTTGGCACTCCAAGAAGCATTGCGCAACTGTGCGGAAGATAACGAGATTCGAGCCGTCCTGTTGACCGGAGAAGGACGAGCTTTTTGCGCCGGACAAGATTTAAAGGAAATCACCGACCCAAACGGCCCGCCACTCACACAGATTCTGACCGAACATTACAACCCGCTGGTGCGCCAGATTCGAGCATTGCCCAAACCCATCGTGGCCGCAGTCAATGGCGTTGCAGCCGGTGCCGGAGCCAACTTGGCTCTAGCCTGCGATGTCGTGGTGGCCACTAAATCCGCTTCTTTTATCCAAGCCTTTAGTAAGATTGGTTTGATTCCGGATAGTGGGGGCACTTTCTTTTTGCCTAGGCTGATTGGTTTTCAAAAAGCTTCAGCGCTTATGATGTTAGGGGACAAGGTGGGAGCAGAAGATGCGGAAAAAATGGGTATGATTTATCAAGTTTATGAAGACGATGTCTTTGGCGAATCGGCCTTATTGCTTGCGCAAAAACTATCCAATATGCCTACAGCCGGTTTGGCGATGACCAAACATGCCTTAAACCGTTCTTTTGAAAACACTTTAGATCAACAACTAGACCTAGAAGGGGAACTACAACCCCAAGCCGGAGAGACGGAAGATTACAAAGAAGGGGTCGCCGCTTTTATTGAGAAGCGAAAGCCGGTTTTTAAGGGGAGATGATAGCTGATTTGTTACCGGAAACGTCAATAAAAAAAAGGTGGTCTAGGCCACCTTTTAATTCATTTTTTTGCATCCGGATTGGCAAGAAGCAGGATGCCGTCAGCTTAAAAGTAAGTCTGCTACAGATTACTTCTTCTCCGTAACTACCGGCTTCTTCTTTTTCTTAGGTCTTGAAACGCCGTAACTACCCTTGATAATTTTTCCTTTTTTGGTTCTTCTATCTCCTTTACCCATTTTTAGTTATTTTTGGTGTGGCCAAGCCACTTGATGAATGAAAATGAAGTGCAAAATTACTCTTTTTTTGTCAAAACATCCATTCTTTTTGATTTCCTCCTTAATTTGCCGCCATGGCTACTTCTTCTTTTGCTAAAAAACTATTGGATTGGGCGGGGACTTATGACCGGAATCTCCCTTGGAAATCACGTACCGATGCGTATGCTATTTGGTTGTCTGAAATTATTTTACAACAAACCCGGATGGAGCAGGGGCTGCCCTATTATGTGCGATTTTTGGAGGCTTTCCCCACGATTCAGGATTTGGCGCAAGCCGATGAACAAAAAGTGATGAAACTCTGGCAAGGCTTAGGCTATTATTCGCGTGCCCGAAACCTGCACTTTACGGCGCAATATATCACCAAAGAATTGAATGGACAATTTCCAAAGACTTATGAGACCTTGCTTGCGCTAAAAGGCGTGGGTCCTTATACTGCTGCAGCGATTGCATCTTTTGCCTATGGTTTGCCGCATGCGGTTGTTGATGGCAATGTCTTTCGGGTGTTGGCTCGCTATGCGGCGGATTTTACGGATATTGGCACAGGAGCCGGACGCAAGCATTTTACAGAATTAGCCAATCAATTGCTCGATATAAAACAACCCGGTGCATTTAATCAGGCGTTAATGGATTTGGGGGCGATGATTTGTAAACCCCAAAATCCGGCCTGTAATCAATGTCCATTGGAAGGGGAATGCCGGGCGCTTGCGCAAAATAGGATTGCTCAACTCCCTGTAAAAGCCAAAAAAATCAAACGCAAAACCCGGTATTTTTACTACTTCGTTTTCCGCAAGGGGGAGACTCTATGGATTCAAAAAAGGACGGGCAAAGATATTTGGCAATCCTTGTATGAATTCCCCAATATTGAATCCCCCAAACATCTAACCAAATCCAAAATACAAGAAGGCTTACAGGAAATAATAGGGGCAAATCCCAGCATCAAAAACCAATATGGCCCCATCACCCAATTGCTCACCCACCAAAAGATAATTGCCTATTTTTGGGAAGTGGACGTTTTGCGCAAGCCAAGGTTAGATTCGCTGATAGCTGTCCAAGAAGGCCATTTGCCGGACTACCCATTTCCTAAGATGATGGCAGAATATATTAGAAACCAATGACATCGAAGTGCGCAATCGGGCTTTGTCCCTTACTTTTCGATAAATATCGCGGTGATTTGACTTGAAAAATTAGCCCCTACTTGGCTTTAGCCGTTTTATTTTTATTTGTTCCGTTAATGGGGCTAAAGCCCCTGATAGTTTTACTTCTAGTCCGTTGGTTAAAACCAACGGTAAAGTAAAACCAACGGTACAATAAGCGCAAACTTGGATTCCGGATATCTCTTTAATTTCATCTTCTTTGCTTTTACCGTCTGTCTTAGCTTTTATCTGCTTTAGCTTTTATCTGCTTTAGCTTTTGCCGTCTGCTTTAGCTGACGGGCCAAAGCTAAGCAGGAGACCGGCTTTAGCCGCATTTTTTCTATTTTTGTTTAGTCAGTCTATGGGGCTAAAGCCCCTTTGGGGTTTGCTTTCTGTCCGTTGGTTAAAACCAACGGTAAAGTAAAACCAACGGTAAAATAAGCGCAAACTTGGATTCCGGATATCTCTTTAATTTCATCTTCTTTGCTTTTACCGTCTGTCTTAGCTTTTATCTGCTTTAGCTTTTATCTGCTTTAGCTTTTGCCGTCTGCTTTAGCTGACGGACCAAAACTAAGCAGGAGACCGGCTTTAGCCGCATTTTTTCCTAGAAACTTACACCCATTACAAATGAACTAAAAGGGACAATGGGGACAAAACCCGACTGCACCCGACATCGAGAGCCCCGGAAAAAAGTTAAAAGTAGAAAAATAAATCATAAACTTAAAAGAAGTACCTTTGTTCCATGATGTTCTGCCACGCTACAAATAAGACTCAACATGAAAAAGATTTTTGACTTCCTTTTTTCCACTAAACTAATGGCTGTTTTGTTTCTGCTATTTGCGGTGGTCATGGCTGTTGCAACGTTCGTAGAGAATGATTATGGCACCCCGACGGCAAGGAAACTGGTCTATGCAGCTTGGTGGTTTGAGCTCATTATGTTTATGTTTTTGGTTAATTTTATCGGCAATATCTTTCGGTATCGCCTGTTTCGTCGGGAGAAATGGCCGGTTTTGCTTTTCCATGGGGCTTTTATTTTGATTATTATTGGAGCTTGGACGACCCGCTATATCTCTTATGAAGGGATTATGCCCATTATGGAAGGGGATATTTCTAACAAGTTTTTGACAGAGAAAGTGTATTTATCCGTCGCAGACGACCACGGCAAAGATTTAATCGTAAAAAAGGTTTTGTTAAGCAAGTTGGGTTCGAATGCTTTCAAGGCTCAAAGTGATGACGGAAACGTAAGCGTTGAATTTGATAGCTACATCCCCAATGCCAAACATACCTTGACGCCGACAGAGACAGGAGATAAGTTTTTGCACCTGGTAGAGTCTTCGTCCGGTGCTAGGACGGATTATTTTGTCCAAAAGGACTCTGTTATTTCTATTCATGGGGTTTTGATTTCGTACAATGATAAATTTGAGATTCCCGGGATTCATTTCTTTGAACGAGATGGACAGCTAAAGATAAAATCCCCAATGGCGGGCAGCTACCTAGTCATGGCGACCCAGACAAATGGAGATGTAATGCAAGATAGCATTCAAGACTTTAATATTCGGGCGCTTTACACCTTTGAATCCTTGCGATTCGTCGTGCCTACGCTCCCTGAAACCGGTGAGTTGGGCTATGTTTCTGCTGACCCTAATTATTTTCCGAAGGATATGGTTAAGATAAATTTGACAGCCAATGGAGAGACAAAGAAGGTAACGGTTCTTGGCGGCCAATATATCACGGATGGCGCAGCAGAAGCGACATTGGGCGGCAAGCGATACAAGGTCTCTTATGGCTCCAGATATATCGAGTTGCCATTTGCCCTTAAGCTACGAGATTTTCAGTTGGATCGTTATCCCGGCTCCCAAAGCCCTATGTCGTATGCCAGTGAAGTCACGGTGATAGATAAGCAAAATGACAAGCAGTTTGATTTCCGGATTTTTATGAATAACATCTTAAAGTATCAGGGTTATAAGTTTTTTCAATCGTCTTACACGATAACTCCGCAAGGAGAAGAAACCCGCCTTTCTGTTAATCATGACCAAATAGGTACGGCTATTACCTACGCCGGCTATGCCTTGTTATACCTAGGGTTATTGCTAATTTTGTTTATGCCGGGCACCCGTTTTAACCACTTGCGTAAAAGGTTGCGGAAGCTTCAGAAGGTCAGTGCGGTACTTTTGATTTTGGTATTTAGTCTTTCGGGCTCGATGCTGTTTGCACAAAACCATGAAAATGATATAGATATAACGGAGTTTTTGCGACAAACAACGATTCCGGAAGAACATGCCAAAGTCTTTGGGCGGCTAGTTGTTCAAGATCCCGGAGGCCGGATGAAACCGGCCAACACCTTCTCTTCAGAGCTTTTGCGAAAGCTAACCAAACATGACACCTACAAAGGATATAATTCAGACCAAATCTTGATGTCCATGATTCTGAATCCCCGTGTTTGGTACTATGCGCCCATCATTTACATGAAATCTGCCAACAAAAAAGTACGAAAAATCATTGGTGTGCCTGAAGATCAAAAATATGCCCGTTTGATGGATTTCTTTGATGAGAACGGCGCCTATAAATTATTAAAATACACCAACGAAGCCAGCAAAAAAAGAATTCCCGGCGCATTTGATAAAAGTGTAGTAGCCATCGACCAACGGGTTAATCTACTATATGGAGTTTTGGAAGAAGAGCGCGGCTTGCGGTTCTTCCCGGCGCCCAATGACCCCGATAATAAGTGGTACGCACCGATGGATGCCAACAAGGCTTTTACCGGCCAAGATTCGATGGTCGTGGCGAGTATTTTCCCTACTTACGGCCAACTATTCATGAACGAAAAAGAAGGCAAAAAAAGTGATTTAGGCTTCACAGCACTCGAAGTCTTAAAGTCTATTGGGAACTTTCAGAAACGATACGGTGCAGCAGTCATGCCTTCCCAAAAGCAGATTGATTTAGAAATCATGTACAACAAATATGACATCTTCAAGAAGCTTTTTAGTTATTACATGTATATTGGTACTTTGCTGTTTTTATTTGTGATATTTCAGATTTTTAAGGATGGAAAAATAATTCGCGGACTGATAAAATTTAGCATGTTCGTAATTCTATTTTTATTTGCGTTGCATACCGCCGGCTTGGGTGTTCGATGGTATATTAGCGGCCATACGCCTTGGTCAAATGCCTATGAATCAATGGTTTATGTGGCTTGGGCAACGATGCTTTTCGGTTTGCTCTTTGGAAGAAAGTCCCCTCTAACAATGGGAGCATCGGCCTTCCTTACGGGAATGATGTTGATGATTGCCCATTGGAATTGGATGGATCCGGCTATTGAGAATTTAGTACCTGTACTGAACTCTTATTGGTTGATGATTCACGTCTCGATGATTGTGGCCAGTTACGGGCCTTTTGCATTGAGTATGATATTGGGTATTGTGGCATTGTTATTTATGATATTAACCAATGACAGAAACAAGGAGCATCTAAAATTAAAAATAAAAGAGATTACCTATATCAATGAAATGTCGATGACTGTAGGCCTAGTGATGCTGACTATTGGTAATTTTCTGGGAGGACAATGGGCCAATGAAAGTTGGGGAAGATACTGGGGCTGGGATCCCAAAGAGACTTGGGCCTTAATCAGCATCATGGTCTATGCTTTTATTTTGCATGCACGTTTGGTGCCCGGTTTGCGAGGACGATTTACATTTAACCTGTTGTCTGTATTTGGGTTTAGTTCTATTTTAATGACTTACTTTGGGGTTAATTTTTATTTAGCCGGATTGCACTCTTATGCCAAGGGAGACCCTCCACCGACCCCCACTTGGATTTATTATATCCTAGCCATATTAGTTGGGTTGGGAGTGGCGGCCTATTTGGGGTATAACAAGTATTACCGCAAGGCTCATGATGAGTAGCACCTTCTCTATCAAACAGCGAAAAAACAACCATGACTAATACCATCTATAAATTACTGCTTCAAAAACCATCTAACGTACTAAAGGTAGTGCTTTTTGGACCGGAATCAACAGGCAAAACAACTTTGTCCCGACAGTTGGCAAGGCACTATGATACGGTCTGGGTTCGAGAATTTGCCCGTAACTATCTACAAGACAAGTGGAATAATGAACGCAAGACGTGTGAACGAAAAGACCTAATTCCCATCGCTATCGGCCAAATGGCCTTAGAAAATGACCTGGCAAAAAAGGCCAATAAAGTGTTAATCTGTGATACGGATATCTTGGAGACGATGGTTTATTCGGAGACCTACTATGGCGGTTTTGTCGAGCCTGTCCTTGAAAAAGCTGCCAAAGAAAATAAATACGACTTGTATCTATTGACCTATATTGACACCCCTTGGGAAGAAGATGACTTGAGGGATCGTCCCGACCGAAGAAAGGAGATGTTTGATGCCTTTCATCAGGCACTCATAAAAAATAATCGACCATACATTTTGCTGAAAGGCGACAAACGAACCAGACTACGAAAAGCGACAAAAGCCATTGACCAACTCCTAAAGGAAAAAAATGAGTCAAAACCTTAAAATCCTAGTCGTCGGCCAAGGCCTTGCAGGCAGTGTCCTAGCCCACCAATTCATTCAGAAAGGATTCCACGTTAAAATCATTGACAAAGGCCATCAGGGGATTTCGTCTTCGTTGGCTGCCGGAGTCGTAAATCCTGTCACAGGACGTCGCATTGTCAAAAGTTGGATGATAGATGAATTACTTCCGGTCGCCAAATCCTATTACCAAGCTATTGAAAAAGAATTGGGACTGAAACTCTGGTACGAATTGCCGGCATTGCGCCTATTTACCGACACCGGCATGAGCAATAATTGGAGCATCCGGATGACCAATGAAGGATATGGGCATTATCTCGATTTTGCGCAAGCTAAAACGATTGCCCGGTTTCCAATAAAAAATGAATTTGGAGTAGGCCTAATTAAGCATTCTGCTAAGGCCAACATCTCCTTGATGATTGAGTCCTTTCGGAAAAAATGGTTACAAGAAGGACGCCTGAGTGAAGCCACTTTTCAGCATGACCGGTTGGAAGGAGCTACCTATCAAGGCGAAGATTACGACCGAATTATTTTTTGTGAAGGCTGGGAAGCGATGCATAATCCGTTATTTCAGTCATTGCCATTTCAAGTAACCAAGGGCGAGGTGCTGATTTTGCACCTTCCGGAAATGCCGGAAGAAAATATCATCAAAAAAAAGGTGGCCTTCATCCCGCTAGGCGACCATTTGTTTTGGGCCGGAGCCACTAATTTTTGGGATTTCGAAGATGCAGAGCCATCTAAAGAGGGGGAAACGTGGTTGAAAACAGAGATTGAAGCCATACTTGACCAAACTTATGAAGTTGTCCGGCATTTGGCCGCTATTCGCCCCACTGTGCGACACCGGCGGCCTATGATTGGTTTTCCGAAAAATTTGGAAGCCAACCAAAAAGAGCCCCGAATTGGAATCTTTAATGGGTTTGGGACGAAAGGCACTTCTTTGGTTCCCTATTGGGCTCAGCAATTTACCAACGCAGTGGCGCATTCATCCGGTTTGCCGGCGGATGTTGATGTTAATTTGAAGATTAAGAGCCAAAGGTAAGGGATCCTAAGAAAAGAGAATCTGTGGGAAAAACCGCCTATTCTCTCATCAAACCAGGTGTAGAGAAGCCCTTATTCTTGCGGTGATATATGTTCTGTGTATAATCCCACAAAAGCCCTATATTTGTGACCCCTAATCTTCGTTTAGGGCAAATACCAAGTAAAAATGATACACCAAGAAGCAAAACCATATCAACCCAAAAATAAAGTCCGTATTGTCACAGCCGCATCCCTCTTTGATGGGCATGATGCCGCCATCAATATCATGCGCCGAATCTTGCAAAGAACCGGGGCGGAAATCATCCATATCGGACACAATCGCTCTGTAGAAACCATTGTAAATACGGCCATCCAAGAAGATGTGCAAGGCATTGCGATTACTTCCTACCAAGGAGGCCACAATGAGTTTTTCAAGTACATGTATGACTTATTGCACGAAAAAGGGGCCGGACACATCAAAATATTCGGCGGTGGCGGCGGCACCATCTTGCCTTCAGAGATTAAGGAGCTTCAAGCGTATGGAATTACACGGATATACTCACCGGATGATGGCCGGGAACTAGGCTTACAAGGAATGATTAATGATGTGATTAAGTCCTGTGATTTTTCATTGGCCAAACCGTTTGAAGGGGAGTTTCAAGCGTTAATGGGGAGCAATCATCAGGCCATTGCTCGACTGATTACGATTGCAGAAAACAATCCGGAACAAAATCATAAGCTACTTGAATCTATAGATGACATGGTCTCCGACTCCAAAATACCGGTTTTGGGAATTACCGGTACGGGTGGAGCCGGAAAATCCAGTCTAGTAGATGAAATTATTCGCCGGTTTTTGATGGATTTTGATGGTTTGAAGCTTGGGATTATTTCGGTGGACCCTTCTAAGCGGAAAACCGGTGGAGCCTTGCTCGGAGATAGAATTCGTATGAATGCAGTGAATCACCCCAATATTTATATGCGCTCCTTGGCCACCAGGCAATCTAACTTAGCCCTATCCAAACACGTCAAATCAGCACTTAACATCCTAAAAGCCGCCGATTTTGACCTAATCATACTGGAGACTTCAGGAATCGGTCAGTCGGATACCGAAATTATCGACCATTCGGATGTGTCACTTTATGTAATGACCCCGGAGTATGGAGCGGCTTCCCAGCTGGAAAAAATTGACATGTTGGATTTTGCGGACTTTATCGCAGTCAATAAATTTGACAAACGGGGGGCAGAAGATGCGGTTCGAGACGTCGCTAAACAATATATGCGAAATCACAACTTGTGGGATACTCCAATGAGTGAGATGCCGGTGGTGGGCACCATTGCGTCTCAATTTAATGACCCGGGCACCACCAAATTGTATCGCCTTTTGATGGCTAAGTTGCAAGAAATCAATCCGAGACTAAAGTCAGATTTAACGATATTAGAAGGGCAAAGTGGCAAGCAATTTATCATCCCGCCACGGCGGGTACGATACCTTTCGGAAATATCTGATGAGGTCAGAAAATACGGAGATTGGGCGCATAAGCAAAGTGAAATTGCCCGTCAGCTATTTGGTATAAAAAATACCATAACGGTTTTGGAGCAACAGGGTACAGCATCCGAAGATATTCTCCGGCACTTGAATCAAGCCTATACGGATTTAGAAATGCACTTGGATCCTTTTTGCCGCAAGGCGCTGGAAGAATGGGATGATTTGAAGGAGCAATATGAAGCGGATGAATTTGTTTATCATGTTCGGAATAAAGAAATAAAAGTACCCACTTATACGCTTTCGCTTTCGCAAACTCGAATTCCCAGGGTTATCTTACCAAAGTATAAAGATTGGGGCGAAATATTAAAATGGATATTAATGGAAAATGTGCCCGGCCGGTTTCCGTTTGCAGCCGGTGTCTTTCCGTTTAAGCGTAAAGGGGAAGACCCCACGCGTATGTTTGCGGGAGAAGGAGGCCCGGAGCGTACCAACCGGCGCTTTCATTATGTCTCCGGCGACCTGCCGTTTAGCCGGTTATCCACAGCCTTTGATTCGGTCACACTTTACGGGGAAGACCCCGACGAACGCCCGGATATTTATGGGAAAGTAGGTAATTCGGGGGTTAGTATTTGTTCTTTGGATGATGCCAAACGTTTGTACTCCGGATTTGATTTGTGTAATCCAACGACATCGGTGTCCATGACCATTAATGGGCCGGCCTCTATCATGACCGCTTTTTTTATGAATGTAGCCATCGATCAAGAGTGTGAAAAATATATCAAAGCCAATCAATTAGAGCATCTGGTTGAAGCCAAGCTCAAGGAAAAATACGACGACAAAGGTCTCTCGCGCCCAATCTACCGGGGTGAAATTCCGAAAGGTAATGACGGACTCGGCTTGATGCTATTAGGATTGACGGGAGATGAAGTCTTAGCGCCTGAAGTCTATGCCGAGTTAAAGGCCAAGGCCATTTCATCGGTTCGCGGAACGATACAGGCGGATATTTTGAAAGAAGATCAAGCGCAGAATACTTGTATTTTTTCCACTGAGTTTTCCTTGCGCTTGATGGGGGACATGCAGGAGTATTTTAATCAAAATAATATTCGTAATTTTTATTCGGTCTCCATTTCCGGCTATCATATTGCCGAAGCGGGCGCCAACCCTATTACCCAATTGGCTTTTACCCTAGCCAATGGATTCACTTACGTGGAATATTATTTAAGCCGGGGTATGGACATTAATAGTTTTGCACCCAACTTGTCTTTCTTCTTTTCCAATGGCTTAGACCCCGAATATACCGTAATTGGCCGGGTTGCTAGACGTATTTGGGCAAAAGCCATGAAACTGAAATATGGCGCCAATGACCGATCTCAAAAGCTCAAATATCACATCCAAACTTCCGGTCGGTCTTTACACGCTCAAGAAATATCTTTTAATGATATCCGGACGACCTTGCAAGCATTGTATGCCATTTATGACAATTGCAATTCGCTACACACTAATGCCTATGACGAAGCCATCACAACCCCGACAGAAGAAAGTGTGCGCCGGGCCATGGCTATTCAGTTGATTATCAATCACGAACTAGGCTTAGCCAAAAATGAAAATCCTATACAAGGGGCTTTTATTATCGAAGAATTGACGGACTTAGTGGAAGAAGCAGTCTTGACGGAATTTGATAGATTGACCGATCGCGGCGGCGTCTTGGGGGCAATGGAAACGATGTATCAACGAAGTAAAATCCAAGAAGAAAGTCTGTATTACGAGACCTTGAAAAGCACCGGAGAGCTTCCCATCATGGGAGTCAACACGTTTTTATCGAAAGATGGGTCACCAACAATTATCCCTTCTGAAGTGATTCGTGCCCATGACGAGGAAAAGCAAGCTCAAATTTCTTCTTTGAGAGATTTGCATAAAACCAATGCGGACAAGAGCGCCGAAGCCCTCCGCAAAATACAGCAAGTTGCACTCGATGGAGGCAACATTTTTGAGCAGATGATGACGACCGCAAAGTATTGTTCTTTGGGGCAAATTACCAACTCGTTATTTTCTGTAGGCGGTGAATACCGCCGGAGCATGTGATGGTTGATGGTTAAAGATGAAGGAGGCCGAGAAAGATAAATTATATTAAATGCGCCACATTTTTTTATTTCTTGACTCTAAATTCTGCATTCTTAAATCTGTTGGAATGGCTACCGATAACATGGATTTAAGAAATATGATTTTTTGAAGTGCTACCGTCTGGCAGAAACAATATGGCTTATGAGGTCATAATGGGTGGAGGGTATTCATATTCTTTCCCAAAGAAAGAAATACCAGCAGATCAAAACCGGAGGTGGTTACTACTTTTATTCACTATCAAAACAAAAATTATGGGACTAACATTTCATTATCGCGGAAAAATTAAGCGTGCAGACATGTTGCAGGACTTAGTTGCGGAAGTTGTAGATTTTGCAAAAATCAACAATTTTCCCTACCAATCAGACCTGTTTGAGCCGGCGTTTCCAGGCGGAAAACTGGTTGATTATCAAGGAGATAAGAAGCTGTATGGGGTTTCTTTCAGCCCGGAAAAGTGCGACCCTATTTTTCTTACGTTTGTAAGCAACGGACGACTGTGTAGCCCTATGCAGTTGATGATTAGTAGTCCGTCAGATGAGTCAGATGATGACTTTTTCTATTTACTTTTCACTAAGACCCAATTTGCAGGCGTAGATACTCATATTTTGGTGATGGATTTCTTGCGTTATCTAAGTAAAAAATATTTTTCGGAGTTTGAGATGGATGATGAGGGGCATTATTGGCAAACTCAAGATCGCACCCTACTTGAAGAAACATTTGAGCGTTATAGGCGGGGACTGGATATTATTACTTCGTCTTTTGAGATGATTCCTAGGGATAAGGATGAGTCGCTTGACGATTATGTCACCCGAATTTTGAAGCGCTCTCATGACAAGTATCGAGGCAAAGGTTGAGTACACTCCGAAAAGGGGCGGACGCTAACACTTCCGTATTTTCCGGGTTTGACTTTGAAGAATGAGCTTTCAATAGACTCACGTAAACCAATTCATCCTGTGTCAAAATATAAAAAAGCCTTCCTGCTTTTGCAGAAAGGCTCTCTATCTTATCTTGTAGGCGCTCTATTTGTCGCTACCCAGAAATTCAATGCTGTTATTGATAAAATCTGTCATAGCATCGCCTTTCAGCATTCCATGGCTCAACAAGGCTAAGTCGTATAAGTATTTGGCAAAAGCCTTTTTGTTGTCTCCCCGTTTTTTTAGGACTTTCGCAATGAGTGGGTGATTGCTGTTGACAACGACATTGTAAAAGTCAAAATCCATCCCCCCTGCACTTTGCATCATTTGCATCTCTTGCATACGGCGCAAGCTCTCCGGTCTGATAATCGTAACAGGAGGCTCATTGACGGACATGGGCTTTAGCATTAAAGTGCCTTTGCCGTCGGCAATGACTTCTTGAAATAGCTCCTTGACTTTTTCTTGTTCTTTTTCCGAAAGGGCAGAGTCTAATTGCTCATCCTTTTCGATAAGATTGTCCAAAGTATCCGAATCTATTCTAGCAAATTGGATACCCTCTTCTTTGGTCTCCAGTTGCTGCATTGCATGATTGTCAATAGGGTGATCAAATACCACTACATCGTATCCCCGCTCTTTGGCCAAGCTGACCTTATGTGCATGCGCATCCTGATGGTTGGTATAAAGGATGACCATTTTGCCGTCCTTATTGGTCTGGTTGACCTTAAATTTCTCCTTGTACTCTTCTAGTGTGAAGTACTTGTTATCAATACTTTTTAGCAAGAAGAATTTAATGGCCTTTTTATAAAACTTCTCGTCTGTAATCATACCATACTTAACGAAAAGAGAGATGTCTTCCCATTTTTCTTCAAACGAAGTCCGCTCATCAACAAAAAGATCATTTAGCTTTTCTGCCACCTTCTTGGTGATGTATCCGGTGATTTTGCGGACATTGCTATCACTTTGAAGGTAGCTTCTTGATACGTTCAATGGTATATCCGGTGAATCTATCACTCCATGTAGCAGAGTCAAGAACTCCGGCACAATGTCTTTTACTTCATCCGTAACATACACTTGATTGCTGTAAAGCTGGATTTTGTTCTTCTCCAACTCCAAGCTATTGGTCAGTTTAGGGAAATAAAGCACCCCACGAAGATTAAACGGATAGTCTATATTTAGGTGAATCCAAAACATCGGAGGATGAGACATTGGATACAGATAGTTATAAAAGGAGATATAGTCTTCATCTTTTAAATCAGCCGGATTTTTCACCCAAATAGGCTCCATCTCGTTGATAATGTTATCAACTTCTTTTTTGATTTCTTTGCGGTCATCTCCTTCCCCTTCGTACTCTGTGATGGTTTTTGTCCCAAATTTAATTTTTACCGGAAGGAATTTGTCGTATTTATTTAAAAGCCCTTCAATTCTACTTTTTTGCAAAAACTCTTTGCTGTCTTCTGAAATATGAAGGGTTATCTCTGTCCCGTGTTCTTTTTTTGTTCCCTTTGTGATAACGGTCTCCGGAGTACCCTCACAAGACCAGAGCACCGGCTCACTGCCTTTCTTATAAGATTTTGTGTTTACTTCAACTTTGTCCGCTACCATAAAAGAAGAGTAAAAACCCAGTCCAAAATTACCAATGATATTACTATCTTTATATTTGGACATAAACTCTTTGGCACCGGACACCGCAATTTGATTTAAGTACTTACGGACTTCATCTTCTGTCATGCCGATACCATTATCGACAATGGTCAGTGTTTTATTCTTTTCATCGAGTTTTACTTCGACTAAAGGTTGGTCGATTTTACCTTCAAATTCTCCTTTTCTAGAAAGAGTTTGGAGTTTACTAATTGCATCAACGGCATTAGAAACCAACTCTCTGAGAAATATTTCTTGGTCAGAATATAAGAACCGTTTGATGATGTCAAAAATATTTTCTGACTGTACTTCAATGTTTCCTTTTTTCTTGCTCATTCTTTTAATTTTTGTTTATTTTTGCAGATTAGGATGTTCAAAGCCTATGCCATTGATGTTTTTGCGCCAGAATGGCTGATTGATTGTCTAAATTGACATAAAAAAACACAAAAAAATGTCACAATTTCTGTCTCCATTTCAATTATGGTATCAAAATTGCTAATAGGTTATTGTCTGAGTCCGAAAGGATGAAGATAGGTGGTAGGTGCGGCTCCATTGGGGGGTAGAGTCGTTTTCCTGCCACTTTTTTTTTGTCTTTTCTAAAGAATTATTCCTGTAATAATCCAGTATCTCAGTTTAATGGCCACCTACATTTAAGGCAGGTTAAGTAAAATGGTCAAGGGCATGCAACGTTTTAGTTGGAATCTCCCAAAAAATATCCTAAATCAAACGCATTTTCTCGGAATATTTTTGCAGAAGATGTAAAATAGACTACTTGAATTTAGGTTTCTGCAAAAGCAGATGTATCCTCTACTTTGATTATATAGACCAAACTAGTGCTCAGTTCAATGGTGACAAATTTGCCATCAACGAGTTCTAGCAGACCAATTATCTCCATATACCGATAACCTGTTATTCACAAGCAAGGCCAAGAGATGGAGCATCGTGGGGAAGGGCATTGTTATGGCTTATTAATTCTTTTTTCAGCTGACTTTAAGGATGTTTATTGAACTTTCCGGGTGAAGCTATAAACTGCTTGCATGGAGGCATAGTTTTTGCAACAAAAGGTAGAACATTATAACAAAAATAATTCATTTGACCATGCGACATATTGTATTAATTTTATTTACCGCTGTTTTATTTCTAGCAGCAATGCCCTTATTTGGCGCAAGCATATCCGGACAAGTCTGGGAAGATAGCGACAATGACCATTTACAAGGAGCGACGGAGCTTGGCGTAAAAGATGTCAGAGTTTATCTACTGGATTTGGCATCCAACGTATTGGCTGTTGACACGACAGCATTAGATGGCTCTTATCTGTTTGACGGCTTAGCTGTCGGCAAATATAAAGTTCAATTTGATTTGTCAACGGCTCCCATTGGCTTGCGCAAAACAGCCGACCAAAATGTAGGCTTCTTTTTGGACATCGATTGTGATGTGGATTCTACCGGATTGACCGGAGAAATCAGTATCGCAGGAACGAACAGCAGCGCCCAAGATATGGATATGGGCTTGCAAGTCTCTCCCACAGCTATTCTTTCCGGAAGGGCTTGGGACGATTTAGATGGAAATAATATCCAAAGTGCCGGAGATACCGGTTTGGTGGGTATCGTTGTTTCCTTGATTGATACTTCGGGAAATACAGTTCATAAGGATACGACCGACCAAAATGGAGATTATGTATTTTTGCCTGCAGAGTATGGCAAATATGTGGTTGCTTTTGATACGCAATCTTTTCCCAACGGATATAGTCCGGTTATTAAAGATACCGGTGCAGATGATAATTTAGACTCTGATGCCAACTCGGCGGGCTTGACGGATACCATTGATTTGGTGGGAGACATGAGCCATCTGGATATTGGACTTTGGAATGTTCCCCCGGTCGTGAGCCTTTCCGGAAAAGTATGGTTTGATGGGAACAATAATGGCATTTATGAAACAGGCGAAGTAGGTGTCAACAATGTGTTTGTGCGGTTATTGGACACTGCCAACAATGAGATAAAACTGGATACGACCGACACCAACGGGCAGTATTCTTTTGAGAATCTTAGTTTGGGTCAATATTTTGTGCAGTTTGATACCTCTTCTTATTCTTCTTCCTATTCGATAGTTGCAAAGGATGCAGGAGGGGATGATACCGTTGATTCCGATGCGAATCCGGATGGCAAGACCGATACTATTTTCGTTACCGGAAATGTAAATGCGATAGACTTGGGTCTATATACACCTCCTATTTATGGTGCTTTAAACGGTAAGGTTTGGCAGGATAATGATAATGACAATCAATTTACTTTTGGAGATGATTATTTACCTAATATTCCTGTTTATTTGATTTCAGCAGTAGGCGATACAATTCTAACCGCTCTAACTGATGCTACGGGGAAATATGCTTTCGCAAATATATCACCGGCAGATTACACGGTTGCTTTTGGCTTAGATTCCTTGCCTTCCGGATATTTAATTGTCACTAAGGATTTTGGTGGCGATGATAGCATTGACAGTGATGTTAGTCCGATGGGTGTAACAGATACGATGACTATTGTGGCCGGGCTAACGGTAAGTAACGTTGATATGGGGATTAGAATGCCTGTTGTTATTCTTGTTACGATGGATACGCTTTACTTGGAAGTGAATAAGAATGAATCGTTGAGTATTTGTTTGGATACGATGGAGTTGGCCGGAAATGTTACAGGGATGCAGCTGTGTTCTGCACCTGCCAATGGCACCGCAACGAATCTGGCTTTAAACTGCTTTGATTACTATCCGACAGTAAATGCGGTAGGGCAAGATACTTTTTGTGTGGTTGTGTGTGATGATTTATCTAATTGTGACACGACCATTATCTATATGAATATCAAAGGTCTATTGCCCATTTTGCCGGTGGCAGTGAATGATATGGACACGGTGCTTCAGGGCGTACCTACCCAGCTTCAAGTTGTGGCCAACGACACCTTGAATGCCCCGTTGGTCAGTCTAAAGATATTGGATTATCCTACCTTGGGTTCAGCCGAAGCAGATACTTTCGGATTTATTAAATACATACCGGAGTCAAATATCTGTGACGATACGGTTTCGTTGAGATATGAAATCTGTACCGAGTTTGGTTGTGATACTGCCCGGGCTACCATTTATTTAGATTGTGATAATATCTCTATTGTGGAAGGTTTTTCTCCCAACGGAGATGGCATCAACGAGACCTTTGTAATCAAAGGTATTTCTGAATATCCCAATAATAAGCTCATGATTTTTAATAGGTGGGGCAATATCGTCCTAGAGCAGGAAAAATATGATAATACTTGGACAGGATATTGGGACGATAACAATACGTACTTACCGGATGGCACTTACTTCTACATCTTTGATACGGGAGAAGGCCGCAAAATCACGGGTAATTTTCAGATTGCGAGATAAAACCTATAACGAAAATCACGCAAGCAACGGCTTATATATTATTTTTAAATTTAACATAACAAGATGTTTACGTTTGTGGCATATTTTTTGGGGCATTTGGATGCCTCCCGGTTTTTAAAACTTACAACTATGAGGTATTTTCTTACACTTGCTGTTATTTTTTTTCTATCCATTTCAGGATTGTATGCACAGGTTGATAATAACTTGGTGCGAATCGAGATTTTCCCGGAGGATGTTCGACCCTGTGATACTTCGTTTGTAGAGGTTGAAGTCCTATACAAAGCTACCCAACTAAAGTTTTTGACAATTCAGTTTGACTTGCCGACTGGTGTGACCTACATACCCGGCAGTTTTGAATGGGTGATAAACCCCGATCTTCATTATTCAGAATCAACAGTGTCTAATGCTCCAAGTTCGCCTGTCTTTCAAATCTCTCCAGATAAAAATCTAGGCGATGGTACAGTCCCTCTTGGAGATGTTATCCGTTTTAAGTTTGCGAAACGTGTAGGATGTGATGCGATTGATGAATTAAACAATGGGGTGATATTCAAGGATGTTCAGATTGTACAGTTGACACAAGGCTCTATTGTACATAGTTTTTCCAATGTGGATCCGGATGTTTCCAACTACCAAGTGTTTATTCCGGCGCTTGCCTTACAGTCCATCCCGGACAAAGATGTTATCGTTGGTCAGACTGTAGGAAGGAATATTAAGATGGTTCAAGGAGGAGAAGGTCGTTTGAAGTGGTATGTACACAAGGTTTCTGTTGGTAGTGAAATTGGTTATTATAAGCTTTCTTATAATGGAACCCCTTTAACTCCGGATTCTATAGCGGGGTCGGATTATTTTTATTATATCCATTTAGACCAAGCACCCTTTGCAGGCAATGTAGGCGATGGAGATAATTATTTTGAGAATGGAGAAAAGATACAGTTTCAAGAAACCTTTCAAGTGCAAGGTTGTAAAAATGTGGATGTGATACATCAGGGTTTTTGGGGATGCTCATTATCGGAGTTATGTCAATCTTCAGAGCCGGAAATGGGCGTACTCAACTTTCAAGGGTCTGCTCCGGAAATCACCGTCACCAAGATCGCCGGTGACAATTATATGGATCTTTGTGGCGGACAGAATTTTACCATACGAGTAGAAAATATTGCTACACATCCGGGAGCGATGGCCAAGGATCTGAATGTGAATTTTGGATTGGGACACAATGCTTCTCCATTGTCTGATTTTGGGAAGAATCCTTTATGGGCTTTTGATTTTAGAGACATAAGGCATATTAGTAATATTCGCATTAATGGAAATCCCGTTGCTACATCTAACTGGACAAGTACAATCTATCCGGGACGAGGCTCAGGAAAAACCATTCGTATTCCTTATGACTATTTTACCACCGATCCGGATGGTGCGGGCGGTTTAGATGATATTGACGGTGATGGTTATTATGATGACTTAGCTCCGGGCGAGCACATAGACATTAGTTTTGATTATGAATACATCCCGGAGCCGGACAATTGCGGTGAAAAAAGATTTGATTACATTCACTGGGAGCATTTATACATTGATGCCATGTTTCGGGATCAATGCGCCAATGAGCGTTACACAGAAAGAATAAATTTTGAGTATTCCAACATAATAAGGGACTACCTAAACGAAACCCTAGTGTCTTGGCCGAATGGTGTCTCCGATGGAGAAGATTTTACCGTTGGTGTAAAACCACATTTTTATAGAGGAGGATGGACGACCCTAGGAAGACCTAAGTGTGGTGGGGAGGACATGTTTACAGGTTCCGGTGTGGTGTGGTCGGTAGAGCTTACCGTACCCAACGGAGTCTCACTTGCTGCCGGTGCACCGGCCGGCTTTAGCCAGTCAGGCAACACCATTACCTATACCCAGTCGGGATACCAATACAAATATTACAATTTTCCGTTAACCTTTGATTGCGCAAGCTATTCCGGACCGGAAAAATTTACCATTTCTTATAAGACACATTATCATTGTTCCTGCTGGGACACAGATGTCCACTGTGGGTCGGTAGAGATTCAAAATTTGTGCCCTACAACTTGTAAAGGGCCATCTATCTTGGCCTTTGATGCACACCGGACAGTCGCAGGATGGACAGATTGGGATAAAACCACAAGAGTGGTGTTAGATGATACTTATGAGCTAGACCGGTATTTGGCGAAAGACACGATGGAAATTGACCTAGATGCCGTAATCCAAGATTCTGCTGTCCAAAACTTATTCTTGGATATAGATTATACGACGGAAGCCGGAGGCGGAGATGAGAATTTGTTTACCTTTATTGATGGAGATATTGCTATCAATGATCTATCATCAGGAGTTTATACGGGGACAATTTCGACAGACCCTACTCGAACGGCTTTAGGAGCTAATCAATACAAAATGGCTTTTGATTTATCTTCCTATAAAAATCTGGTTTCGAGTACCTATCAATATGGCGAAGGCAATGAGAACGATACTGTAAGATTAAAACTCAGATTTGTCGTTAGTCCAAATTTTAACTACACCAAGTACTTTAAGCTCCAAAATTTTCAAGCAACATTCTATGCAAAAAACGGGACTAATACTACCGGGTGCGGTACTTTGTATGAAAAAGCCAGTTATTTAAAACCTAACCGCCATGTTTCTACCAATTCGGAGATAAAAACTTGGTATTGTACACCGACCGATCAACGGTTGTTTTTCACTTACTACTCGGATGTTGGTGACTTATTTCCTAACGAATTTAGGAATCCTACTCAATGGGACTCCACGGTGGTCATTATGCCGAAAGGAGCACGATTTACCGGCAATGTCAGGTATTTTAACTACAACACATCTTACAACCCCGCCTATAGCGAATCTAATGGCGGAGTCACTTGGAAAATGAACGGGGACACGTTGACCGTTTATCCCGGGCCCAATTATCGGGACATGGATCAACGAGGGACTAATTATCCGCGCTTACTTCCCGAGTTTATTGGTACTTGTGAAGCCGCACCGGATGTTTATTATCAATATACGGTCTATTACCAAGAGTTTGCCCATGTGGCGCCGGAGCCAAAATCCAAAACTTCTTCGGTTGTATTCCATTATTTTAGACCGCAGTTTGAGTTGCATAGCCCACACCCTAATGTGACCGTAGTCAATAATGAGACCTATGTTGATGTACAAATTTGTAATACCAGCCCAATACCGATTGATTACAACTGGGTAAAAGTCAATGCGAATCCTAATTTTGTAGTGACCAAAGCCTTTTTGTTAGATGATGCCGATAATGAAATCGCTTCCGCAAATATGACACAAAGCAATGGTATGACTTGGGTCGAAGCCGGTCAAGTGATGGACGGGCCTAGTGGATGTAAAACCATCCGTATCTATGGCAATATCCAGGATTGCGGCGACCAAACTTTAACGCTTTCTAATGGATGGGATTGCTTGAAATATCCGGATGATTATGAATCCTTAGACCCTATTTGTAGTCAGGACTCGATAAATATCAATTTGACCATTCAGGAATCTCAAGTTCAGGTTACTATTGTTCAGCAACCGGATTCCATCTCTTATTGCGATCCTTTTGTGTTAGGATTGGAAGTAAATAGTGCTCAAGTAGCCAATTTGCTCAATCCATACCTATTGGTTAGTATTCCGGCAGATATCAGCAACATGATGCTGGATAGTGTGACGGTCGAATATCCTAAAGGCTCCGGAAATGTCGAAAATCTACCCACTTCCATTGTCGGTAATAGCCTAAAAATAGACTTGGCTGCTCATTCAAAGATTGGCAGCAAGGGCATGTTGGGAAGTTATCTGGAAAGTCAAGATTCTTTAAGAATAGCCAGTGTAAAAATGTATATGGCTTTGAGTTGTGGTTTCTTGAATTTGTCCACGGTCACCGTTCAAGGGTTTGGCGAAAGCCCTTGTGCAAAACCGGCTGCCAGTAGCGGCGTGACACTGACTTGTAATGATATCGCCGTGAAAGGAGCCAATACTTCCTATTATGTTTATAGTGATTTTACCTTGCCCGATACGATAAAAAATTGTGGTACAATCCAAACTATTGATGTCAAATCAACGATTATTGCAGGTACGACCGGCGTCGTAGATTCAGCAGATATAACCATCCCGAATGGATTGACTTTTGTCAATGGTTCATTCAACTGTATTGGAGCGAATTGTGCGACCTATGAGTACGCCTATAGTTCCGGTGGTGAAGACCACTTTGTGATTGCTTTTCCGCAAGGAGTGGGCAACAAAGACAGTATAAAATATCAATTTGATGTCCAAACAAGTAACAGTTATTGCACAGACAAAGGCTATTTTGATATCGAAAGTTATATTTACTCGACCGGTGGAAGTTGTGGTACTTCAGCTTGTGCTGCCACCAAAATTGTGACCGGTCACCAAATCGATTCGTTGGCTATTGCAAAGCCGGATTTAGTCATTTTGAGCTCTACGGTAGCTACCTCCATGGTGACTTCTGCCGGCGACACTAAGTATGGCCTAAACCTGAATATCCAAAACGTTGGGATAGATGCAATGTCCGGCTACAATTATACCGTTTATTGTGCGGACGGAAGCGGCAATAAAGGTACGCAGATTTATGCCGGAAACTTTCCGGATATCTTGTTGTCCGGTGATTCGCTTTCGCAAATATTTTATTTTTACGCAAGTACTGCTTGCAATCCGGCTAATGGCTTGTTCTTAGAAATATTACCTTCCAATGCCAATTGTATGTGTAGTGCCGTCACAGCAGTGATTCCACTCACACCCGGCATGGATGCAAATGATGATAATTATACTACTCCGGAAGATGTCGTTTTATCCGCCAATGTAACGGACAACGATACACCGGCTACAGGTATAACTGTCAATACTACACCTATTACAGATGTGACCAACGGTACGCTTACGCTAAATTCCGATGGCAGCTTTACCTATACGCCTGATGCTAATTACAACGGTACAGACAGCTTTGTTTATCAAGTTTGCGACAGCGGAAATCCGCAACAATGTGATACGGCGACAGTAACAATTACGGTGACACCGGTCAATGACCCGCCAATCGCCGTAGATGATAATTATACCACTCCGGAAGACACACCGTTGTCAGGAGATGTCTCTACTAACGATAGTGATCCGGATGGGGGTACTTTGACGGTAAATACAACGCCTGTTTTTGGTACATTTAATGGGGCACTTACGCTCAATTCCGATGGTACGTTTACTTATACGCCCAATCTAAATTATAATGGGTTGGATAGTTTCTCCTATGTCATTTGTAATGATGGTACGCCATCTTTGTGTGATACGGCTTTAGTGCTCATTACGGTTACACCAATCAATGACAAGCCCGTAGCGCAAGACGATAATTATACGACTCCGGAAGAAACCTTATTGACCGGCAATGTAACAGATAACGACTCCGATCCGGAAGGCAGTGTGACTGTAAGTACGACTCCGTTGACGGATGTATCTCATGGTACGCTTACGCTAAATAGTGATGGAACATTCACTTATACACCGGATTTGAATTATGTAGGCTTGGACAGCTTTGTCTATAAAATTTGTGATAATGGCACTCCCGCCTTGTGTGATACGGCGACAGTAACGATTACGGTGACACCGGTCAACGATCCGCCTATCGCCGTTGATGACGCCTTTACCACGCCGGAAGATACACCATTATCTGCAACGGTAACTACCAATGATTCGGATGTAGAAGGTGCGCTTACGGTCAGTACGACACCGGTATTGGATGTGTCCAATGGTACGCTTACGCTAAATAGTGACGGTACATTTACCTATACTCCAAATCTAAATTATAACGGACTGGATAGTTTCTATTATCAAGTTTGTGATACCGGAATGCCGGTAATGTGTGATACGGCTTTGGTGCTCATTACGGTTACGCCAATCAATGACAAGCCCGTAGCGCAAGACGATAATTATACGACTCCGGAAGAAACCTTATTGACCGGCAATGTAACCGATAACGACTCCGATCCGGAAGGCAGTGTGACTGTAAGTACGACTCCGTTGACGGATGTATCTCATGGTACGCTTACGCTAAATAGTGATGGAACATTCACTTATACACCGGATTTGAATTATGTAGGCCTAGACAGCTTTGTCTATACGATATGTGATAGCGGCACTCCCGCCTTGTGTGATACGGCGACAGTAACGATTACGGTGACACCGGTCAACGATCCGCCTATCGCCGTTGATGACCACTATACGACGGATACCAATTTGCCGATTACCACAGAAAATGTAACCGACAATGACAATGATATTGATGGCGATGGCTTGGTAGTCAATACGACACCTTTGAATGGGCCAACCTATGGAACTTTGGTCTTAAATGCTGATGGCAGCTTTACTTATACGCCGGCGACCAATTTTAATGGATACGATCAGTTTGACTATGTTGTTTGCGATACAGGCACTCCTACTTTATGTGATACTGCGACAGTCTTTATCAAAATTGGTA
Organism: Saprospiraceae bacterium; assembly: GCA_027009605.1. Classification (GTDB taxonomy): domain Bacteria; phylum Bacteroidota; class Bacteroidia; order Chitinophagales; family Saprospiraceae; genus HyVt-613. The sequence continues at coordinate 12,761 of JALVCY010000042.1, read as the reverse complement.
ATTTAGAAGTGGTTATTTCTAACCCGGATACTTTGGATTGTGCGACTCCGGTGGTTACGTTAGATGGTTCCGGCTCTAGTCAAGGGGTCAGCTTCACTTATACTTGGACGACGGCTACGGGGCATATTGTGAGTGGCGCAAACACTCATACTGCCACTGTCGATATGCCTGGAGAATATACTTTGACCCTATTGGATACTGTGTCAAATATAACGACATCATCTTCGACAGTTGTGGTGTTGGATACGCTAGCACCAACGGCTGTTATTGTAGAGCCCCATGGTGACATCACTTGTAGCAGCTCTTCTGTATTTTTGAGTGGAAACGGCTCGGATGTAGGACCTAATTATACTTATCAGTGGACAACCACAGACGGCAATATTTTGAATGGAGCCAATACTTTGATTCCGGAAGTGGGTCATATTGGTAGCTATCAACTTGAAGTGCGAAACACTATAAATGGCTGTATATCAACTATTTCTACGGAAGTGAAATACGATACGGTGTCTCCGGTAGCCATGATTCTTACGCCAACCGAGGAGATTAATTGTAGTACTTCTTGTATTACTTTGGATGCGACCGGCTCCAGTACCGGAGATTATAATTATATCTGGACAAGTTCTAATGGTAGCATTCAGGGAACCAATACCACCTTGCAGGCTACGGTTTGCGCAAGCGGAGATTATGAATTCAAAGTCACAAGCATAGCCAACGGATGTACCGCAACTCAAACGATTCACGTTTCAGAAAATACTACACCACCAACGTTAACCACTACGGCTAATCAGAAAATTACTTGTGATATTCCACAAGTTTATGTGGATGTCAATGTTTCCGGTGGTAGTGGAGATTATGCTTATGTTTGGAGTCCTGCATCCGCTATTGAAAGTGGAGACACAACCTCCAATCCGCTAGTCAATCAAGCCGGCAATTATACTGTTACCGTAACAGATAACAACTCGGGATGTACAGCAACCGCTTCTGCTATGGTGGAGGCCACGATTGACGTGCCGCAGCTTTCTTTGGTCGGCAATGACACTTTGACCTGCTTGGATACATTGGTTCCCATTACGGCCTACTTCAACAGTAATTTTGATGTCAATTGGAGTACGGTAGATGGTTCGATTACTACATTGGTGACAGAGCCCAAAGTATGGGTTAATCAGCCCGGAGAATATACCGCTGTGGTGACCAATTCGGCCACCGGTTGTACGTCATCCAAAACAATAACCATCCATTCAGATACCGAAAGTCCTTTGGCGGAAGCCGATGATGTCCAAAAGAACGATTGTACCACGACCGCCGTTCAATTAGGGAGTATGGATAATGCGTCTATGACAAATGTCCGTTTTGAATGGACAACTGTGGACGGGCATTTTGTATCATCCAATGATCTGCCTAATCCGATTGTGGACAAAATCGGTACTTATCGGCTGCGCGTTACTGATTTGCACAACGGATGTTCGAGTGAAGACGAAGTAGTCGTCTCCGAAGTGGCACCTTTGACCGGAGCCGATATGACACTTTCCTTACCTGGTTGTGACGGGCGCACCGGAGCCATTATCATCAATGATGTAGAGGGTTCAAAAGCACCATTTACATATTCGTTTGACGGTGGGGATCACTTTGGGGTGGTACCGATTGCAGCCGGTTTGTATCCGGGAGACTATGAGGTAGTGATTCAGGATGAAGTTGGGTGTGAATACCGCGAGACCGTACATCTTCCTGTGCCTAAAGAAGGGGATATTGTGACAGAAGCAGATGTCGAAATGGAGATGGGAGATAGTATCCACTTGGAAATATTCACCAGTACATCACCTGAAGCGATTGATACCATCATTTGGACACCGGAAAAAGATTTAAGCTGTACGGGCAATTGCTTTAAGCAGACAGTAAAACCGATGATTACCACAATTTATAACATCGTAGTTATAGATACCTTGGGCTGTATCTCAAAAACACAGACGACAGTCCATGTCTCAGACCCGGATATTTATATCCCTAATATTTTTACCCCCAATGATGGAAACGGTCAGAATGATTACTTTACTGTTCTAGGAAACACGGAACGGGTAGAAGAAATTGAATCTATGGAAATCTTTGATCGGTGGGGTGGATTTGTATTCTCAAGAAAGCATCTTCCTATTAATGATTACTCATCAGGATGGGATGGCACTTGGCGCGGGAAAAGAGTGCAAGAAGGCGTCTATATCTACAAAATCAAAGTCCGATTTATCGATGGACATGTCGTAGATTATATGGGGGATATCAATGTGACCAACTAAATCCGGATTATTTCTCTTTTGCAATCCCATGGAGTCATTGACTCCATGGGATTGTTATTTTTGGGGGGTATTGCGGGGGTGTAGATAAAACTCTTGCGATAAAAATAGCATATTATGTACAAATATAATATCTTGGGCGTTGAATTGGTAGCGTAGTACTCCGTATGTTTTGTGCAAAAAGGAGACTTTTTTATACAAAACGAAACATGAAATGAGTTTACGTTGTATCTAGTTTTAGGAAAAAGACCTTCGCCGTGTTTAAAACAGTCAAAAAAATCTTCAAAATATTTGCGATAGCACTTGGTGCTCTATTGGTGGCCTCTGTTTTGGTTGGACTATTTTTTAGCAATCAGATTGGCCGACGTGTTTTGGCAGAAGTCAAGAAGGAGCTCAAAACAGAAATGGATGTCAAGCACTTTGGCATTGAATTGTTTAGTGGTTTCCCTAATGCATCCTTAAATTTTAAGGGAGTAACCATCAAAGATACCAATGGTGAAAACTTATTGGAGACTGAGAAAATCGCTTTTCGTTTTGGCCTATTCAGTATTTTTGATGAAAATATTGACGTCAAATCTATCCTAATTGATGATGGTGCTTTACTCATACACTACGATCGTCGAGGGCGTCCCAATTATAATATTTTCAAAGAGTCTAAAAAACAATCCAACAATTCGACAAAAGGTCTATCTATCAAAAAGGCCGAGTTGTCAGGCATTGAAGTGATTTATGAAAATGAACAAAGCAAACAAGAAAGTCGGGCATCTATCGACAATGCCACTTTCTCCGGCTTAGTTTCTTCTTCCAGATTTAAGATGATAAGTACTGCCGATATTCAAGTGGCCTTTGTTGAAATAAACGGGGAGCGCTATATGGCCGGAACAGACATTTCCTATGATGCCCAAATAGGAGTTGATTTGGATAAGGGTAAATACACCTTTAAAAAGTGCGATTTGTTTTTAGCCAATAGTGAGTTTGATGTAGATGGAGACATCCAAACCAAGAAGAAAGGGACAGACTTTGACTTATCCTTCAAAGGACGGGATGCTTCCTTATCTTCCATATTTGAGCTTTTATCGGAAGAACAACAAGCTAAATTAAAAGGAGTAAAGACCACCGGAAAATTCTCTTTTGACGGAAGTCTTAACGGCCTACTGAGTGCGAAAAAAATTCCGGATATCAAAATAAAATTTGGCTTACGGAATGGAAAAATCTATGGTGGCCGGATTAAAGACCCCATAAAGGACTGTTCATTTAAGGGGCATTTTGTAGCGGTGAAAGGCAAATCCCGTTTAACCATCGAAGACATCAAAGGCTATGTCGATAACAATAGCTTTAGTGGAGACCTTACCATCAAGGATTTAGAAAAACCATACATTGATGCCGGTTTTCGGGGAGCGATACCCATTTCTTTGATTTATGGGTTTTTGGGAGATGACAATAATGCCATTACCGGAAAAGGGGAATTGAAAGTCAAAGATTTTAGCTTGAAAGGATATTATGAGCAGATGATTAATCCAAGAAAAGTCCACCAAATCAAAGCCAATGGAGAAATCATCGTGGACGACGCCGGCTTTTTAGTCAAAGACCAAGAAGTCGTAATGGATCGAGGGCGTTTTGTGTTTGACCAAAACAAACTGGAACTGAAAGACATAAAGGTAGATGGGATAGGGCATGAAGTGCTATTAACCGGTTATGTTAAAAATTTCTTACCGGTCATCTTTGCGGATTCCATCAACTCTCAAAAGGCTCAATTAGATTTTTTGCTCAATATTTCTGCAAAGGAACTAGACTTACAGGCCATCATGGCGGTTCTTGTTCCCGAGAGTGAAGAAAACAAAAAGAAAGAATCAAAGGCAGCACAGGAAGATATTGATTTGTCTTTTGCAAGTTTCTTGCATGGAGATTTCAAGGCAGATATTGACGCCTTCTCGTATGGGGACATACACGGCAAAGACTTTGAAGGCAAAATATCTTTTAGGGGCGTTGAAGTCGGGATTACAGGAGACGCCGAAGCCATGGGTGGAAGCTTTGGTATTGAAGGCGAAGGCTATCTGCTGGATAAGCCCAAATTAAAGACCTTCTTGGTTTTGGAAAATATTGATGTCAAACAATTTTTTAAACAAACCAATAATTTTGGACAAGATTTTTTGACCTATAAAAGCCTAAAAGGGAGATTGGATTCCAGAATGATTATTGATTCTTATTGGAACCAAAAAGGTATTTTTGACCAAAAGAAATTGACCGTCCTTGCGGAAATGCGGATTGCGAACGGGGAATTGGTCAACTTTAAGATGATGGAGAATTTTGCATCTTTTATCAAAGTCCAGGATCTTCGGCACATTAAATTTTCTCAGTTAGAGAATTGGATGGAAATCAAAAAAGGAAAAGTCTATATCCCCACCATGTTTATCCAATCCAATGCTGCAAACTTATTGGTTTCAGGCCAACACAGCTTTGACCAAAAAATAAGCTACAATATCAAAGTAAATGCCGGACAAATCATCGCTGCCAAATTCAAAAAACATCATTCCGGTCTTTCTCCACAACAAGCCAAGCGCAAGGGCTGGCTGAATCTTTACTATACCATCAAAGGCACCGTTGATCAATTTGAATATAAAACAGATAAACGTACGGTGAAAAAATCCTTTGCTAGGGAAGAAAACCGTAAACGCCGGATTCGGAGAGTCTTGAACAAAGAATTTGGTGGGGCCAGTTCTAAAACCATCGTTAGTCATCGAAAAGCAGACATCCACCCCGTTGACTTGGAGTCCAGTGAAGATTTTCTTCCGGAAATCACGCCTACAGTCTCCACAGACGCCCCCGTAAAAACACAGAAGCCTCTAAAAAAGAAGACGCATACGACATCGAAACCGGAAAAATCAACCGGAGAAACTGAATATATGGAGTTTGAAGAAGAACTTTAGGCGATGGCTTTTGGACTCACCAATTAAGTGTAGTCGTTCTTGTTCCATGCAGGTATCTGACTACTTTTGCGTTGGGTTGCATTGGCCGGATACGAGAGAAGAAATATTTTTTTATGGATTTTCGCCTATAAAAGTTAACCGGAAAAAGGTAGGAATATTTTTCACCAATGCGAACATAATACACCTTTCCAATAGCAGAGAAGGCCGGATTCTGTTGCTTGAGCAAATAATCTGACTCTATCAACTCAATGGCATATCCCGTATAATCCGCATCAAAAGGAGAGACATCGCGGGCATAGAAATCATTTTTACTTAAAACGGGGGAGTCATGAATCCGCACAATAGAATCAACATATTCATTCTTATTATTCAAGCCTACTACTGGAATCTCCCAACTCTCTCCCAGCGTGTCCACTTCCGCTTGCGCAAATAGGGATACTCCACTGAGTACACCATAAACCAGCAAAAGAATGTTCTTTTTCATGTATCGGGGGGATATTTTCTTCAAAAGTACCTTATTCTCGCTTCATTACTCATTGGCTTCATGCCAAACAAAAAACGCAAAAACTTCGAAGAAGTTTTTGCGTCTATAATCTTAACATAGTGTGAAAAGCGTTCGCTCTTTTGTGCTGCACAAAGATACGAACTTTTACATAAAAGGTTCGATTTTTTTTGATTGTGACATGGTAAATACGCGAATCAGCAATATCACACTTTAGTAATCGTATTTTCTCCCGTATAAAAAGCTACAAACTAAAGCTTTTTTTGCACACTTTTTTTTTGCTGTGACATCTTGTATTTCTTCAAGGCCATCGTGTAAAAGTGTACTCAAAATAGAGCTACTCGATTTCTACAATCTACAACCGCTATTTTAATAAGCCATATTCTTGATTAACAGTTTTGCAAAAATTAAACTCTTCGGATAAAAACGCCGGTACTTGATTTAGTTTAGATACCAACCTACTCCTAGCCCAAGTTACATCTGTAGTCCCCAAATCATGCAATAATGTCCCCAAAATATTTAAAGACTTTTTTCATAAAATCCCCAAAGTCCCCTTTCGGAAAGCTACCGTACAAACACAAGTCAAAATAAAAAAAATCGTAACTGTTTAGGTGCTCCTATTTTAGGGCAAAAAATAGGCATTTTTGTGGATATTGAAGCTACAATTTTTGAAGCGTAGCTGGGCTACGTGAAAAAATTTTAGCAAAAACAGGCGCAAAAAGGGCATTTTTTAACCAAAATAGTGGATACCTAAACAGTTACAAAAAATCAATATATAGTCAGGTAGATTTTCATTGCTTTGCTGTTGGTTTTGCTTTGCCGTTGTTTTTTCTTTACCGTTGGTTTTAACCAACGGACAAGAAGCAAAACTCTTAGGGGCTTTAGCCCCATTGACTTGGTAGCAGCCAAATTTATTTGGCTAAAACAAGCTTGCTATCCACATCCCGAATGAATTCGGAAGTACCGGCGGGATTCAGCACCAATCTTTGGGCTTGCTTTGCCGTTGGTTTTTCTTTACCGTTGGTTTTAACCAACGGACTGAAAGCAAAACCAATAGGGGCTTTAGCCCCATTTGGTTACCCAAAAAAAATAAAAAAATGCGGCTAAAGCCGGCTTCCCACTTAGTTTTGATCCGTCAGCTAAAGCAGACGGTAAAAGCTAAAGCAGACGGTAAAAGCTAAAAAAGACGATGTTTAACTTCAACGGAATAAACAAGGCGGAAGAGGGGACAGCCTCCTACGGCGTCCGAACCGGAATATATAAATTTATTTTTATGCCACTATGCGACTTGTATTAGCATGGTAGCTTTGCAGAAAGGGGACTTTATGGCCTTTAAATGTTTTGGGGATAGAACCCCAAGAAGGAGCAATTATCCAAAAATACATCTAAGAATAAGCCAAAAAATCACTTTTCTTTTACATATTAGCATGAAAACCGTATCTTTGCCGGGCATTCTTGAGATGCGCACGTGGCGGAATTGGTAGACGCGCAAGGTTGAGGGCCTTGTGTCCGATTAGGACGTGCTGGTTCGACTCCAGTCGTGCGCACTTTGAAGCCTGTTTTAGTTTGTCTAAAACAGGCTATTTTTTTGCTTTGATTTCTTCCCAAGTTTTGTAGATGGTACTTTGTTTTGACACGATACCTTTGGGTTTTTCCCGCAAGGGTTCACACTCCTTCAACGACTCCTTACAGCTTGCAGGCAACGATTGGTACAGCCGGGTGCCTTCTGTTTTCCAAGCCAGCATGTCATCACTTACTTTTTTGATAACTTTCCCCGGATTGCCTACGACTAGACTCCTTGCAGGAATCACTGTTTTATTTTTCACGAAAGTCAGTGCACCAACAATACTACCGGCACCAATTTCCGCTAAATCCATAATCACAGCATTCATCCCTATCAGACAATTTTCCCCGATATTGGCACCATGTATAATCGCCCCGTGTCCGATATGAGCCCCTTTGGCTAGGGTAATCGTAAGTCCCGGAAACATGTGCACCACACAGTTTTCCTGGACATTTGCCCCATCTTCTATGATAATCTCGCCCCAATCTCCGCGAATTACAGCGCCGGCGCCGACATATACATCTTTGCCAATGGTCACATGGCCGATAATCACCGCTTGCGGATGAATAAAAGCCGTCTCATCTATAACCGGAATGTAAGATTCAAATTGATAAACCATAATTATTGTCTGACTCGATGAAGACCTGAGAAATAAATCAAATACCATTCATCCCCTAGTTTCGCAAATCGCCGGACAATGCCAAACTGCCCGCTAGGGTGCAAAATCAGCTCTTCTACCATATTCGGAGTCACCGCCGTAATCGTTTGACTGTAACCACTTGATTTTACAAAATCATGTTGTATCTTCCAAGAATCCCGAGTCCAATAAAAATCCTTTTGTGCCAAACTACTGCTATCTACATCCTGTGGCAAACCTTGAAGTGGAAAATGAATGTGCGCCATTTGGTAAGCACTATCTTGATGGAATTTTTGATAGAAAGGCTCAAACGATTTGTCGGGGGCTACATCCGGATGGGTATTGGCATGCGCATTGGCCGGCGTATCCTGTTGGCACGAAAACATCAAAAAGACGCCGAAGATTAAGGCCAAAAGACTCATTTGGACGGGAAGGAACTGATTATTTTTCATTTTGGGCATGTATTTATTTCGCAAAGAAACGAAATAAATCCCTGATTTAGTCCATCATACGCTCCAAAGATTTTTTGATTTTTTGTAAGCCCTTGACCGAAAAGACCGTTACCCCACACCAAGTCTAATCATTTCAAAAACCTAAAATCGTAAAGCATAAATCTCAATCCTGCATTCTTTAATAGGAATTAAGCAATGAAAAAAAATAACGTAACTGTTTAGGTGCTCCTATTTTAAGGCAAAAAATAGGCATTTTTGTGTATGTTGACGTAGGGACGCACGGCCGTGCGTCCCTACTTAAAATCGCTTGGCTACCTTCCCGTTACACAGTTAAACCGTAACACCGCCATACCGGAACCTAATTATTAGGCGCCCCTTGTTCCACCCAATTTTTTATTTGAGCTTTCGCACAAATTGTCAGGCCATTTCCGGAAGGCGGCATCGGGGAATAGCCGGATAAATGAGCGACCGTACCATATAATTTCCCGCTATTGGCAGAATTCGCCACCGACTGATAATTACTCAAGGAAACGCCCCCGCTAGGATTATTCCCGCTGTGGCATCCCACGCAGCTATTGGATAACAACGGAGCAATTGTATTAGCATAAGAAACATTCAGCGAATCACACCCCACTTGAGCATCACAAAAATAAGCTTTCGCTCCTTGATTAATCCATTTTTTTATGATAGCCTTTTGAACAGATGTAAGTGGCGGTCTCGGGCTCGGCGGCATTTTATCATCTCCACTATCGAAGAGCACTTTGTACATCTTACTTCTATTGGGATTGTTGGGTTTGACCTTGCCGGTAGCAATGGTTGTCTCAAAACTTGAATAATCAATACCTTCTCGTTTTGACGTACTGTTATGGCATCCGGATACTGCACAATTAGACGTCAATATCGGTTGTATGTCTCTAAAGTAATAGACGACAGCAGGATCACACGGAGTGCCTGAATTGGGTATAGAATCCATCGGATCTGAAGAAACATTGATGATTTCAGGAGTATGCTTGCAAGAAGTCATCGTCGCAAGCGATGACAGGGCAATAGCCATCAGAATGAAAAGCAAATATTCTTTCATTTTTGTATTTTTTTGTTGACTGTTTTTGTGTTCGAGCTTTCAAGTAGCCCTAAAATTCACTAAAAAGCAATTTATTCCCAAGCTTTCGCAAAACGAAGTGGTTTTTTGTCAGTTTTGCGTCATTTACTTTGGCCTTAGTTAAGCAAGATACCTAAATGGCTCATTTTACCCACAAAAAGTAAATAGAGAATCCGGTCAAAAACAGGATTCCCAACCAACTTAACACCCGCATCCAAGGCTTCGGTCTCGCTCCTTCCGGAAAATCTTTAGAAGTGACTAATAAATAATTGACAACCGCCACAAAGGGAGCTATTAAAAAAGAAATGGTCGTCGCTAGATCAACTAAAGCCTTAAAACCATTGGGGTTTTTCTTCCAAAACAGCATGTAGTACAAGATGGCAAAAGCACCAATCAACAAAATGACTATCGACGCATTATAAAATCTTTGATCGTCTAATGCTTTTTTAGCATCTTTTTGACTTAAAAAAAGCAACTCTGTCGTCCTTTCCAAAACACGTGCATATCCATCCATCACAGAGATGGACGTCCCAAACATAATTGAAAAGGCCGATGCTGCTACAATCCAGTAGCTCCATTTGCCAATGGTTTTGGTGTACATCTCTACCACTTGATTGGCAAATACCGAACTGGAAGTAGCCGTCTCAACCCCGGTACCATACATCAAATAAGCCCCCAAAGTCACAAAGCATATAGCCAGTAGAGCCGTAGCGATATACCCAAAATTAAAATCAAACAAGCTTTCTTTTAGCGTAGGATGATAGCCTGTTTGCTTAATTCGCTCGACTGTCCATAAACTCGTCCAAGTGGACATATCCACCGCTGTCGGCATCCAGCCCATCAGCGCAATCAAAAACAGGATAGTTTTTCCATCAGCCCAATTAATGTAGGGGAGCAAATCTGCACCTTTAGCCTGCGGGCCATGTGCCAAGGCCAAAACAAAAGCAATCAAAGTACTCACCAGCAACACCCCGCCTATCACTTTTATCAATGAATCCAAGGTCTTGTATTTCCCAACAACCAGCAGAATCAGCCCAAATAAAAACAAACCGATGGTTACCCAGAGTAAATTGCCAACCCCAAAAAGATTATCTAAAAATCCGGCCGTTACCACACCTACCGCTGCCATCACAAAAAACATCGAAGTCACGGTCAATAAAAAATAACCCCACAAAACCCATCGCCCCATCTTAAAATAACCGTCAATCAAACTTTCTCCGGTTGCATTGGCATAGCGAGCCGCATACTCAAAAAATGGATACTTCAATAGATTGGTGAGCAATATCAAGCCCAATAAACCAAAGCCATACATGGCGCCCGCCCGTGTGGACTGTACTAAATGTGAAACTCCGATAGCCATGGACGCAAAAATTATCCCGGGCCCGATAGCCTTCAGTAAGTTGCCTATTTGCATATCATTTTGTTTTCACAAATGTAGAAAAAATTTTACGGACAATTATAATAGCTCAATCTCAAATATTTGAAAGCCATAAGCAGCATTCACCGTTCACCCGAAATACCTTCAACCGCAGAATATAAATGACTACATTTAATCTTTGGGATAACATCATGCTGATTTTAAAAAGATCGATAAAATAGAGACCCAAATGGGTTTGCTGTAACGGCGACTTCAGCCGCCAAGTTCCCTAGACAATAATCCAGCAACTGAAATCGCCTATACAGATGAAGGCCTTTTTTCAGGAGTCTTTTTTTGAAAAAAATGATTGTTTAGCTTAAAAAACCAAAATATATAACTCATTGAACCATAGTTATATATCCGTTTATAAACGTTTACAAACGTTTACAAACGTAAGTAAACGTTTATTAAACGAATAATTCAATTGACCACACCCATCTTTGCACCGTCACCAATTGACACATTTATTAACGCTAAAAAATGAAAGCAATGAACAACTTACGTAATCAAGTACAACTCATCGGACACCTAGGCAAAGATGTCGAATTCAAAGAATTAGAGAGCGGCAAAAAAGTAGCCACAGCATCTCTCGCCACCAAGAGTATTTACCAAAATAAAAAAGGCGAAAAAGTAGTCGAAACCCAATGGCACAAGATTGTTGGTTGGGGCAAAAACGCAACCAATATGGAAAGCTTTTTACGCAAGGGAAAAGAAGTCGCTGTCCGCGGGAAACTAACTTATCGAAAATTTACCGATAAAAGCGGTCAGGCTCGCTATCTTACAGAAATCGTCGTCAAGGAATTATTATTGGTTAGTTAATTTTCCTTTTTGGGGGCATCGGCCGGCCGGTGCCCAATTTTGTAATTCCTCCGCTCGAACTTTAAAAACAAGGTGCTCCGACTTTGAAACAGAAAATAGGGGTGTCTAAACAGCTACTAAAAAAGACTTTTTATCAAAAATGGTTCGGACTCAAGAATAAGCTGCTCAACCCGACTTTTCGTAATAAACTCAACTATGCAAGAAAACTATTTACACTATGTTTGGCGTACGGCCAACTTTCGTCAACATAAACTAACAACGACAGACGGCGACCCCATAGTCATTCAAGAGCGCGGGCATTACAACACCAATGCCGGGCCGGACTTTTTGGATGCCAGAGTAAAAATCGGGGACATTGTTTGGGCGGGAAATATCGAAATACATATTTCGGCTTCCGATTGGGAGCGGCATGGGCATACCGATGATACCGCCTATGACAATGTTATTTTACATGTGGTTATTGACGAAGATAAACCCATTTTGCGCAAGTCTTCATCAGAAAAAATTCCTTGCCTAGACTTACGGCCCCACCTTTCGGAAAAGATGACCGGCCAATATCAAAAATTAATGAGAAGCCGGGCTTGGATTGCTTGCTATGGTCAATATCCTTCGATTAATCAAATCGTAAAAAATCTCTGGAAAGACCGATTACTAGTAGAACGGTTAGAAAGAAAAACCAATGAAATCAATCTCATATTATCCAATAGTCAAAATGATTGGGAATCCGCCTTTTATCGGTTTCTGGCTAGGAGTTTTGGCGGCCGGGTCAATAATGACGCCTTCGAAATGCTTGCAGCCAACACACCGTTAACTATTTTGGCTAAGCATAAAGATGATCTATTTCAATTGGAAGCCTTACTCTTTGGACAGGCCGGAATGCTGGAAGAACAATTCAATGACGTTCATCCCCGACAGCTCAAAAGGGAGTATAAGGCGCTAAAGAATAAATATTTCTTACTACCTATTCCCAAGGTCGCTTGGAAATATCTGCGCTTGCGTCCTGCCAATTTCCCGACCATTCGAATTGCACAATTTGCGGTCTTAATTCATCAATCTGCTCAT
>JALVCY010000041.1 GCA_027009605.1 Saprospiraceae bacterium | reverse complement strand
CCTTCTTTTTTTATAAGTGCTGAATGACCCCAAAGACTTCGTGAAAAATATTAACCTTATAAAGTGAAGTACATCAATAAAATACTAAAGGATTTAAGGATTATTTATCCGGTATCATTGATTCTGTTGAGTACTATCCCTTTATTAGTTGGGGCTTTTATTGATTATGATTTAGTTGACAGTAGAGAGTTTGTTATCCATCTAGCATGGATTCCACTGTTTAGCATTACATCTTTTTATCTGCGAAAAAGATTTATCCTTCAATTTGCGAATTTGATTTATTTTATTGTTGGTTTCATAGAAATAAGCCATTGGGTGATTCTCAAAGGACCTATTAGTGTTACTAGCATCCTTGTTATATCTAACACAAACACTCAGGAGGCATTTGATTTTTTTGATTTAAAGGCTACGTATGGCTTGTTGATATTAATCCCTTTCACAATTGTATATATTTTATCAGTCCGCCAAAAGAATAAACCGTTAAACTCCCAATTAAATCCTTATGTTGTTTTGGCTATTATTTTATTTGCCGTAGCTTTTATTACAGAAAACACAGTAAACGGAAGATTAGTTAGAAAAGGAATTCCGCATTTTGCCCAAGTGTCCATCTCGTTCTATGAAAAATTTAATCTTTACAGGGAAGCGAGGAAAGAGACTAAAGTCAAACGAGTAGAAGCTAAGCTCCCTGACATGGATAAAAGCCAAACTTTTGTGCTCATTCTGGGCGAATCCTGCAACAGAAACCACATGTCATTGTATGGATATAGCAAAAAAACAACGCCCAAACTAGCCAACAGAAAAGACCTTATTGTTTTTGACAATGTTGTTTCTCCTTACTCGAATACTTTAAGTAGTGTATTAACCATTCTTTCTGAATCTAATTTAGAAAATAACATAGAAATTACAAAAGGTATTGACATCATTGATATGTTTAGTGCCGCAGGTTTTAAAACCTATTGGATCTCGAATCAATCCCCAATTGGGATATGGGATAATTTGGTTACGGTATTTGGTAATAAGTCTGATTCTAAAAAATTTGTGAACCTATCCAGTAATTCTTCTTTTGAAGCGACCTATACACCCTCTTATGATGCAAAACTATTTGAACCTTTTGCGAAAGCATTACAAGAAAAATACAAGCGAAAATTTATCATTATTCATTTGATGGGCAATCATTCTTCTTATTCCAAAAGGTATCCTAGTGAGTTTGATGTTTTCTATGGGAATGACCATAAAAGCAACACCATAGCCGAATATGATAACGCTATCATTTATAATGATTTCGTTGTTGACAGTTTGTTAAAAATTCTGCAACTGAATAACTCAACTAATAACGACATGTTATCATCAGCAATATATTTATCCGATCATGGCGAAAATGTATATGACGAACTGGACAGAGTAGGGCATGATTATTCCAAAATCTTACCAAAATCCAATGTGGAGATTCCATTTATTGTTTGGTTATCAAAATCTTACAGAAAGGAATTTGAAGATAAATCAACAATCATTGAATCCAATATTCACAAACCATTTGTCTCGGATGATTTATTTCATGCAATATTAGATTTAAATAATATCAATAGTCCTATTTTAGATAAACAAAGAAGTATCTTTAGCAAAATGTTTAATGATAAGAGAAAAAGATTTTTGGAAGACAAAAATGATTATGATGTTGATTGATGTTCTTATTTCTTCGGTTTTATCCTTTCTTCTAAAACTTGACTGGGCGCAGTCGGGTTTTGTCCCCTACATTTCGATAAATATCACAGTGATTTGACTTGAAAAATTAGCCCCTGCTTGACTTTAGCCGATTTTTTTCTATTTTGATTTAGTCAATCAATGGGGCTAAAGCCCCTTTTAGGTTTGCTCTAATCCGTTGGTTAAAACCAACGGTAAAACAGGCGAAAACTTGGATTCCGGATATCTCTTTTATTTCATTTTCTTTGCTTTTAGCGTCTGCTTTAGCTTTTACCGTCTGCTTTAGCTTTTACCGTCTGCTTTAGCTGACGGACCCAAACTAAGTGGGAAGCCGGCTTTAGCCGCATTTTTTCTATTTTTGCTTAGTCAGTCAATGGGGCTAAAGCCCCTAAGAGACTTGCTTCCTAGCCGTTGGTTAAAACCAACGGTAAAACAGGCGCAAACTTGGATTCCGAATATCTCTTTTATTTCATTTTCTTTGCTTTTAGCGTCTGCTTTAGCTTTTACCGTCTGCTTTAGCTGACGGACCAAAACTAAGTAGGACACCGGCTTTAGCCGCATTTTTTCCATTTTGATTTAGGCAGTCAATGGGGCTAAAGCCCCTAAGAGACTTGCTTCCTAGCCGTTGGTTAAAACCAACGGTAAAGTAAAACCAACGGTGAGTCCGCTCCGAAAAGTCCACTCTGCCAGAAATTAAAGCGATGAACAAAATTTTATTTGGTTTACCACAAGTCTCCCTAATTTAGGGAGATTTAGAGGGTTAAAATAAAAGAGAAAACCAAATAAAATTTTGTGGGCTCAAGAACAAACCACCAACCCCTACTTTTAGGAGTAAACTCAACGGTATAACGGCTAGGCAGCCAAGAGCGTTCCCCTTGAACGCCGAAGGCAGTTGAACGCCCGAAGGGCAAATTGAACGTGCGTAGCACAAATTGAACCAAAGGTAAAAGGATAAAGGTCAATGAAATAGTAAAATCCCAAACAAAAATCCAAATCTCTAAACTAGCGCAGCGATTCAACTCCTTCAACTAGCGCAGCGATTCAACTCCTTCAACTAGCGCAGCGATTCAACTTCTTCAACTAGCGAAGCCTGCGAGCGAATCAACTTCTTCAACTAACAGAATATCGAATGATGAATAACCAATGCCGAATAATGAAATAAACGAAGCCAAGAACAAACCACTACCGAAGCCAAAGACCAAAAGCGCCACCGGCGCACCCAAAAGACCAAAGACCAAAAACAAGCCTCCTACCCCACTTCCTCATCATAGCTCTCCCCGCTGGCAGTAGTCACCAACCCGACATGAGACTTAACCATTGCGTAGCTAAACAAGATGAAGTTTTTCATTTCATTCAAGAGCTCGAAGTAAAGCATACTATTTCGCGTACCCACTTCATTCGCTTTAATGCGTTTTATTTGGCGTTTGCGGGCTTTACCGATTTCTTTGAGAATGGCATTCTTTTGATTGCCTAAATCTTCAAAGCTTTCAGAAGAATGGCCTTCGACAAAAGCTGTAGCCTTGCCAACAAAATCACTGATAATATCGCCCAAACCCTTTAAGTCTTCCAGTTGGACTTGCTTCAATGGTTTGTGGCTATTTTCGACGTGCGCCAGAGCCGGTTCTACGATATGTCGAACACTATGCGTGACTTCTCTCAAATAGTCCATCACTTGGACATAATGGTATCCGGTTTCTAAGGAATCATCGGCCAATTTATCGATGACCTTACTCACATTCGCCTTTTTGTTTTTGGTTATTTCATTCAGATCCAAATAATCAGCAAAGATACTTCGCAGTCCCCGTTTATTCTCTGTGGACAACTGCAGGATGGTATCTTGTACCAATCGATCTAATTCACCCATAAATGAAGAAACCGTAGCTTGACTCTTAGCCACCAACTTATCATTGGTCATCTTACCGATCTCTTGGGCTTCCTTAAACAATTTATTCTTTTTAGCTTCTCGCTTTTTGTGCAAGAAATGCGTTTGGTAAATAAAGAATATGGCCAGTCCAATCACCGCAAAAATCGCAAATTTTCCACCAAAGTAGATGACATTCAAAATAATAAAGGCCAAAGTAAAGGCAAATAAGGCCGTAAAAAACCAGCCCCCTATCACTGCCAGCACACCGGAAACACGATAAACTGCACTCTCCCGTCCCCAAGCCCGGTCAGACAGTGAAGTCCCCATGGCCACCATAAAGGTTACATAAGTCGTGGACAACGGCAAATGCATGGATGTCCCTATCGAAATCAATATGGCCGCCATCAATATATTGACCGAAGCCCTTAACATATCAAAATGCGGCTCTCCTCCTTCTTTCATAGATTCACTTGCCCGTTTCGGTGAAAACCGGGAAGCAATCGCATTATTCCAGCTCATCGGCACCATTGAAGACAGGACTTTATGTGCATTGACTACGGATTGGACAACTATACGGGCAAACATATTGGAACCAAAACGCTCATAGCCTTCTTCTTGACGCCCCAAATTAACTTCTGTCTCGGTCACCGAACGTGCCTTGCGGGAAAAACGAAGCGTCAAAACCATCACTAAGCCGGACGCCAATAACATCCAGGTCTCTGTACTGACTTTCCCCTTCAAATCCCCCATCAAGAAGCCATCAGCAGCCTGTCCGGATTCAATAAAAAATTGATAGGAGTGATACGCTGCCATCGGAACACCTATAAAGTTGACCAAATCATTACTGGCAAAGGCCGTTGCCAAAGCAAAAGTACCCACCAAAACAATGATCCGTAGGATATTAACTTTTAAAACATTCTGTAAAATAAAGAACAAGACTAAAAACACCACAAAGGAAACGAGTATAATCCTTGACCAATCATCCAAAATAGACTGCTTCATATCGGCTGTCATAAAGGATGCGCCCTTAATTCCCTTAATCAAGATAAAATACACTATGCCGGAAAAGGATAAAGCGCCCCATATTGCGCCATACCGTTTCATAGTCTTCTCATAATTAAAGGTAAACACCAAGCGGACAAAATACTGCACTATAGCCCCTCCCAACAGGGAGATAACCACCGACATCAAGATACCGGATATAATCGCCAACGCTTTGGCCGAATTAATATACTCCCCCAGCCCTAAATGATTCGGCTGCTGATATATTTTGATGGTCGCCATCGCTACCGCTGCACCCAACAACTCAAAGACTATCGACACCGTCGTAGATGTCGGCATCCCAAATGTATTAAATAAGTCCAAAAGTATGATGTCCGCCAGCATCACCGCTAAAAAAACCAGCATAATCTCCGAAAAATAAAAATGATCCGGATGAAAGATGCCCTTTCGGGCCACCTCCATCATCCCACTCGAAAAGACAGCTCCAAACAAGATACCTAGAGCAGCAAATATCATGATGGTATTGAAGCTTCCGGCCTTTGAGCCGATGGCAGAATTCAAAAAATTCACGGCATCATTGCTCACCCCGACGATTAAGTCAGAAAAGGCTAATATAAACAAGATTCCGACCAAGATCATGTAGTACGTTTCCATCTATTCTTTCGTTTTCGTTTCGGTCTGCAAAGTACAACAGCTATTCCAGCCTTCCAAATCTTACTATGTTAATTTTATGTAAAGAACTCACTTTTCGCCATTCCTAAAATTTTCTCAACTCTCACTACTCACCACTCACTACTCACCGCTCACTACTCACCGCTCACTACTCACCACTCACTACTCACCACTCACTACTCACCGCTCACTACTCACCGCTCACTACTCACCACTCACTACTCACCGCTCACTACTCACCACTCACTACTCACTACTCACCGCTCACTACTCACTACTCACCACTCACCACTCACTACTCCCAACCAGCGAAGCTCTCAACCACGAAGTCCGAATCCACGATAGTAATCGGGACGAGTTCTCAACCAAGAGAGCCGTAGGCGAACGTCTCAACTTCTTCAACTTTTTCAACTCTCACCACTCACTCA